>NZ_JBATWS010000480.1:0-5005 GCF_049672805.1 Parvibaculum sp. | reverse complement strand
GGGCGCGCCCTTCTTCCTCCCTTGCACCCAGCGCTTTACCTCCATCAAGGCGGCAGCCGAAATGCTTCGCTTCGTGCGCAATCTGCGCGGCGGGCGGGATGAGCCGGTCCTGATGATCCACGAATTTGCACCCGGCATGGCCCCCGATCCCGTCAGCATCCGCAATGCGGTTGGCGCGGCGCGCGCGCTGGAGCTGCCAGCAGACTGGCGGGAGCTTGCCGAGAGCGTGAACCGGGGCGAGCCGCTCGCCCTTGTGCCTTCCTCGCATTATGCGCGGGAAATGTCGCGCCATATGCAGGCGCTCAACCTGACCCCGCGCGTCGAAGAAGATCACGGCAGTGCTACCTCGCTGCGGAACCTCACGCGCAGATTGCGGGCGGTGCTCTCATGAGGATCATGCAGCCCTATATGCTCTCCGGTCGTAGCACGGTTTCGGATATCGGCATTTCCGACAGCTATCAGGAAATGAAGTTCCGTGTTTTCGATCTGACGCTCGAATATCTCGACCAGCAGGATGTTGAAGGCGAGACCATGCCGCTCGCCGCCCTGCAGGACGAGATTGCACGTGCGATTTCGGTCGTGCTCCTTTCGCGCGGCATTGCGCTCAATATGCGCGAGCGCGCGCAGCTGATCGAAGATGTGCAGAACGAGATCGTCGGCTTCGGTCCGCTTGAGCCTTTGCTCAAGGACCCGACGGTGGATGACATCATCGTCAACGGTCCCGCCAGCATCTATGTGGAGCGCTTTGGCGAACTGGAGCCGGTGCAGACGCGCTTCCGCGACACCACGCATCTCATGAACATCATCCAGCGCATCGTCAGCCCGATTGGCCGTCGTGTGGATGAAGGCACGCCTTATGTTGATGGCCGCTTGCCGGATGGCTCCCGCGTCAACGTCATCATTCCGCCTGTGGCACTCGACGGGCCCATCCTCTCGATCCGAAAGTTCAAGCAGATCCCGCTGAGCGGCGATGACATGGTGCGCAACGGCACCATGACGCCGGAAGTGCTGAAATATCTCTCAACCGCCGTGCGCGAAAAGAAAAACATGCTCATCTGCGGGGGCACGGGTTCCGGCAAGACCACGCTGCTCAATGTGCTGAGTTCCTATATCGGCGCGAAGGAACGTCTGGTCACGATCGAGGATGCGGCGGAACTGCGCTTGCAACAGGCGCATGTGGTACGGCTTGAAACGCGCCCCGCCTCGCCCGATGGCGTGTCCGATGTGACGGCGCGGGATCTCCTGCGAAACGTGCTCCGCATGCGGCCTGACCGCATCATTCTGGGTGAGGTGCGTTCCAGCGAGGCTATTGAAATGCTGCAGGCCATGGGCACGGGGCATGACGGCTCCATGGCAACGCTCCATGCGAACAGCCCGCGCGATGCGCTGGAACGGCTTGAAATGCTGATCGGCCTTCATGGCTTCTCGGCAGATTTGCAGGCTGTGCGGCGCTTCATCTCGGGCGCGATCGATATCGTGCTGCATCTGGCCCGCCAGCCGGATGGCAAGCGCAAGGTTCTCTCGGTTTGTGAAGTCGTGGGAATGGAGGGGCCGGCCTATGCCCTTCGCGAAATCTTCACGCAGGTCGACGAGCCGAACAAGAAGCGCGCCGTGTAGGAGGGAAGCGGGAGATGATGCAGTTCTCGACCCTGATCCTGACAATCTTCTGCCTTGCGAGCGGCGCGAGCATCCTTCTCATGCTCTGGCGCCAGCGGCAGGCTCAGGATGTGGGGCTGCGCCTCAGCCGCCTTGTCACGCCGTCGGAGAGTGAGAGAGAGAGCGGCCTTGCCCGCAACGACTGGCCGGATGTAACGACCCTTCTGCCGCAGATCGTCAAGAACCGGCTCTATCAGGCAGGCATCGAGATTTCGAAAGACCGCTTCCTTTCGATCTGCATCTTCGCGCTCTGCATTGTCACGGCAGCGGCATTTGCCTTCGGCATCATGGTCGCCCTGCTCGCGCTTATCAGCGTGTTTCTCATCACGGCCGCAATTGTCGATTATCGCGCCCGCAAGCGCATGGACGCCTTGTCCGATGCGATGCTTGGCTATTTTGACCGCGTGCGGCAGCTTCTCGTTGTGGGAAACAGCCTCTCGGTGGCGCTCGCCCGCGCAACGCAATCCTCGCCGCCCATCGTGATCGAGTTCTTTCAGCCCGCCATCCGGCGCATTGCCAATGGCGCAGGTGTGGCCGAAAGCGTCAACCAGCTTGCGCGCGAGCTTGATCTTTATGAGCTGCGTCTCTTCGGCGTGGCGATCGAGACCAATCTGCGTTTCGGAGGGTCGCTCACCGCCATCCTCGCCAATCTGATCGAGAATATTCGCCGCCGCGCTGCCGTCATGCGCGAGGTGAGGGTGACGACGTCGCAGATCCGAGCCAGCGCCTGGGTGCTCGGCATTCTGCCCATGTTCGTTGCCACCATCGTGATGATGCAGAGCCCGGAATATATGCGCTGGTTCATCGACGAACCGGCTGGTCGCCAGATGCTGATTTACTGCGCCATCTCGCAGGTGATCGGCGCCTTCATGATGCGCAAGGTCATTCGCGCGAATAATTATTAGGAGTTTCGGAGTGGTTGATGCTCTGACATGGATGGTTGTGATTGCCGCGCTCGTAACGGGCGGTACGGTGATGGCTATGTCCATGCTGGCCATCATCCGCCGGCAGGAAGTGGCTGCCCGCTTCGAACGCCTTTTCATATCTGACGGCACCCGCCGCACGCCGCTTGATGCGGGGCTTCATCTTCTCGAACGGTTTGGTCGCTGGGTGGAAGGTGCGCGGGTGAACCGCGATCTGCGGGCGCTGGTTCTGCAGGCTGGCTTCTTCCAGGGATCGGCCTTCTACATCTTTGTGGCGCTGCGCTATCTGATCGGCTTTCTCGTTGCCATCACCGTGCTCGTCCTGCGCTATGATGGCGACGGGCTCGGACCGATAGATGTGGCGCTCGCGCTCGTCTTCGGCTTCTTCTTCTATCGCTACGCTCTGATCGCACTGAAGCTCTATGTCGAACGCCGTGCAAGCGCGATCCGCCGCGAGCTTCCGCCGCTTCTTGATGTGATGCTGATGGCGCTTGATGCGGGTGTGAGCATCGACCAGTGCATGCGCTATGTTGCCGGCATTTCTGCAGGCACCGCACCCGTTACTGGGGGTGTTCTGCGCCGTCACATCGCCGATCTTGATGCGGGCATGCCTTACGACACGGCGCTAGACCGGTTCGGCCAGCGCCTCGGCATTGATGAAGGTCAGGATCTCGCCTCCACCATCAAGCAAGCACTTTTTCAGGGTGGTGAACTCGGCACGACGCTCCGCCGCTTCTCGATTGATCTGTCGGAAAAGCGCATGGCCGCTGTGCGCGAGCAGGTGGGACGCAAGGGGCCGCATCTCACTCTGGTGATGATCCTTTTCTTCATGCCGGTTCTTCTGGTGGTGCTTGCGGGTCCGGCCGTTGTGAATCTGAAGGGCGCTCTCGTCTCGGCCGGCGAGCAATTGGGTAACAGGGGAGGCAAATGATGAAGCGGGCGGCGTTTGTTTTCTGTTGCTTCCTTCTGGGCGGTTGCGCGCAGATGGGGTTCGAGCCCGTTCCGTCCACCGCGCCGCGCGCAAGCGATGTTGGCACGCTGGATGCTGCCGCGAAATCGCGCCTCTATCTCGAAGTGGTGAACGGCCTGCTGGAGCAGGGTCGCTACCGCGCCGCGCTTGCCTATCTCGATCAATATGCGGTGGCGGAGAAGAAGACGCCTTTCTTCCAGCAGCTTTATGGCGAGGCGCTTCTCGGCACGGAGCAATATGAAGAAGCGGCGGAAGCCTTCTCCGCGCTGACCCGCGGCCCGCTCGCACCGGAAGGATATAGCGGGCTTGGCCGTGTGAGCGGCGCGCAGGGGGACTGGGCTGCCGCCGTGTCCCACTTCCGCAAGGCCGTTGCTGTTCGCCCCTCAAGCGCGGAGTTCCTGAACAATCTCGGCTATGCGCAGCTTTGTCTCGGCGGCGACAGCATCCGCGAGGCGGAGTTCAACCTGCGTCAGGCGCAGGAGCTTGATCCTGCCTCCATTTCCATTCGCAACAATCTGGTGATCGCGCTTCTGCTTGCCGGAAAGGAAGGCGAGGCGCGCCGCCTGCTGGCAGGCATCCCTGCCGCCCATGAGCGCGCCGAAGTGCAGCAATTTGCGATGGACTGGGTGAAGCGCCACGCACAAGCCGGCACCGCATCATCTGAACAGGAGGAAATGTAATGAAAGCCCTGCCGCTGAAGATGCAGCCCGGTCTCGCAATGCTTGCCCTGTTTGCGCTTGGTGCCTGCGAGGTGCCGCAGGAAGCCGTTGTTGAGTCACGCGCAAAGGCGGTGCTCGATGCGCAATATGCGGCGACGGCCAAGACACCGCCCATGCAGGCGGAAGAGGCTGCCCGCATCTACGACAACTATATCGAGAATATCGGGGAACCGATGGAAAGCAGGTCCACGACCACCCGCTAGGCAGGTGAGCGAAGGGCTGAAGTCAGGAGGCAAGTGAAGATCGGATCGTGGGAGCGATCCGGAGTGGTGCCGGAAACGGCGTTTGTTTGTGGAGGTTAAAATGTCTGTGACTGTTATGAAGGCGTTCATGCGCCGTTTCGCAAAGGATGAAAGCGGTATCTCCGCCGTGGAATATGGCCTTCTGGCTGCGGGTATTGCTGTCGGTCTTTGGGTGCTGGTAGGCGGCGACGAAGGGATTGGTGGTAGCTTGCGCTCGGTTTTCACCTCGGTGAAAACTGATCTCTCTTCCGCTTCAGGTGGCTAACACCCGTGTGCGAAGATCGTCAGAAGAAATTGTCTTTTATACGAAGACTTCGCAGGCAGTGGGTGGACGCTTCTCCTTCCCCCGGAGAGGCGTCCACAGCCGCCCGCTTGTGCCGTGACGAAAAAGGCTCGGTCGCGATCGAGTTTGCCTTCATCGCGGTCGTCTTTCTGACGATCCTTTTCGGCATCATGTCCTATGGCTTCCAGTTCGCCACACGGATCGCATTGTCT
>NZ_JBATWS010000479.1:0-6909 GCF_049672805.1 Parvibaculum sp. | reverse complement strand
GGAGAGCGCTTGCATGGCATGCAAGAGGTCGTCGGTTCGATTCCGTCTGGCTCCACCATTTCCCCCAAAAACCTGACCTGCCCGCGCTTCAGCGCGTGAGCGCCTTGGCGTCGATGTCGAGCGCCTTGAGGGCGGCGGCGGTGAGGCTTTGCTTTGTGGCAGCGTAGTCTTGCCAGTTTACCTCGCCCGCTTCGAGCCGGGCGCGGGCCTCTTCCATGTGGATTTCGTTTGAGGCGGTGATACTGCCAAGGTCACTCCATTCGACCGGCCAGGCGACAGGCGCATTCTCGCGTGCGCGGGGTGAGTAGGGCGCGATGGCGGTGGATGTGCGGTCATTGCGCAGATAGTCGATAAAGATGAGCCCCTTGCGCTTCTCCTTACTCATATTGGCGATGAAGCGCTTTGGCTCGCTTTCCGCAAATCTCTGCGCAAGCGATTTGGTGAACTGCTTTATCACGGGCCACGGATGGTGCGGCCGGATGGGGGCGACGACGTGAATGCCCTTGCCCCCTGAAAGGAGAGGGAAACTTTTCAGGCCAAGCGCATCAAGCGCGTCGCGCATGAGAAGGGCCGCTTCGCTTGTCGCACCGAAGCCGAGGCCGGGCGCGGGGTCGAGATCGAAGACCAGTCGATCCGGCTGGTCGATCCGGTTGATCTTCGATCCCCAGATGTGAAGTTCCAGCACACCCATCTGCGCGGCGGTGATGAGCGCCTTCTTGCTGTCGAGATAGATGTAGTCCTCATGCGCCTTTTTCAGTTCGACATTCATCGTCTTGAACTGGTCGTCTAATCCCGCTCCCATATGGCGCTGGAAAAAGCATTTACCGCTGCGCCCTTCAGGGCAACGCACAAGGCTGACAAGGCGGTTCTGCACAAAGGGTTTCATATGCGGCCAGGCCACTTCGAAATAGGTCGCCAGATCGCGCTTTGTGAGGCCCTGCTCTTTGTAGAGAATCTTGTCGGGGTTGCTCAACGTCACGCCGACCACGACATTTGATTTCGCGGCCTTCTTGGTCGAACCGGATTTGAGGGGCATCGGCTTTTCACCCGTCACATCTGTAGCTTTCTTGTCGCCGCGCAGGCCCAGATAGCGCGCATGGCGGGCAATGCCGTCGCTGGTAAATTCGGCAATGCCGATCTGTGCCACGAGTTGCGGCTTCAGCCACACAGCTTCGCGCGCAACATCGGACGGGACCTCGTCGAAAGGAGAGGTCTTCCTCTCAAGCTTGTGAAACTTCGGTACAAGTTCATCAAAGTCGCCTTCGGAGAAGCCCGTGCCGACGCGGCCCGCATAGCGAAGTTTTCCGCCTTCATGCACACCGAGAAGGAGAGAGGAAAAAGGTCGTGCGCGACTGGAAGGGCGGTAGCCTCCGATCACCATTTCCTGATCCTTCGCGCATTTGATCTTGAGCCAGCCTTTCCCGCGTCCCTCGCGATAGGGGGCGTCGGCGCGCTTTGCGATGATGCCTTCAAAGTCTTTCTCGCAGAGCGTGGCAAGCATCTCCGCGCCGCCATCTTCCACATGATCTGAATAAAAGATGGGTCCCTTCCGCGCAGTACCCAGAAGTTCTTTCAACCGTTCCTTGCGCTTGAGGAGGGACTGCTTGCGAATATCCTTCCCGCCAATGAACAGAAGATCGAAGGCGAAGAAAGCGAGCTTTCCGGTCCCGTCGCGCAACGTTTTCTGCAAGCTGCTGAAATTGCTGCGACCATGCCTGTCGAGAACGACGATTTCTCCATCAATCAGTGCGCCATCGAGATCAAGCACTTCAACGGCAGGAGCAAGGCTCTCGAACTTTTCTGTCCAGTCGAGCCCCGTGCGGGTGAAGAAGCGCACCTTGTCGCCGGAGGCTGAGAGAAGCGTGCGATAGCCGTCAAACTTTACCTCGAAGATCCAGTCGTCCCCGGTGGGTACATCCTCCACAAGCGTTGCAAGCTGCGGCTTGTGAAACTTCGGTGGCGCGGCGCGCTTCCTGGAGGATGATCTCTTCTTTTTCACCGTTTTTTTCGCGCTGCTGTTCCAGCTTCGAGAAGCAGGACTCTTTTCGATTTCAGCGAGGCTGCGTTTCGTTGCCACGCTGGTTGTGTAGCTTTCGGTCAGCGCACGCCCTTCTTTGGCATGGGCATCCTTCTCCTTGATGAGAAGCCAGTTTTCACGCTTTTCGTTCTTCTTGCTGCGCATTCGAACAAGAACCCATTTGCCCTTCATGCGCTCGCCTTCAAGCGAGAATTTGAGGTTGCCGCGCTTCAACCCTTCATGTGGGTCACCCTCCGGTATCCATATGCCCTGGTCCCAGAGAAGCACTGTGCCCGCACCGTAGTTCTTCTCCGGTATCGTGCCTTCGAAAGTCGCGTAATCCATCGGGTGATCTTCGGTACGGACAGCAAGGCGCTTGTCTGCCGGGTTGCTGCTCGGCCCGCGTGTGACGGCCCAGCTTTTCAGAACGCCATCCAGTTCAAGCCGGAAATCATAATGCAGTCGCGTTGCTGCATGCTTCTGCACGACGAATATGTCGCGTGTTTTCGACGCCTTGCCGCCCGAGGGCTCGGGCGTGTCGGCAAAGCGGCGCATCTTGCGATAAATGGCGAGGGCATCTTGCCGTGCTTCCGCCATGTCATCCCGCTTTCCGGCGCGTTGTCTTTACCTTTTCCTTCGTCTTGCTCGTCTTGGCCCGGGAGGCGGAGGCGCGGGCAGGCTTTTTCTCCTGCTTGTTGCCGCGCACGCTGCGCTTCAGCGCTTCAACAAGGTCGATCACCTGCGCACCTTCAGAGGGAAGTTCCTCATCGTCCACTTCGACAGGCTTTGTCTTTTTTGACCGTGCCTCGATCAGTGAGCGCAGCGCATCCGTATATTTGTCCTTGAAGGCTTCGGGGTCGAAGCTCGCGCTTTTTCGCTCGATAAGTTCTTTGGCGAGGCTGAGAAGCTCCGTGTCGGATTTTGCATTGCCGATATCGGCAAAGATGGGTGCGGCTTCGCGGACTTCATCGGCAAAGCGTAATGTTTCGATCAACATGCCATCGCCGCAGGGTTTCAGCGCCGCAATATATTCGCGCCCGCGCATGACGAACTGACCGACGCCCATTTTCTTCGTGGAGCGAAGCGCATCGCGCAGTACCCGATAGGCATCTTCCGCCAGATCCCCATCCGGTACGACATAATAGGGTTTCTCGAAATAGATTGGATCAATCTCGCAATAATCGACGAACTGAACGAGATCGAACGTCTTGCGAGCCTCGATCTTCACATCGTCGAAATCGTCCTCCGAGAGCATGACATAGCGGCCCTTGGAGATTTCATAGCCTTTGAAAATGTCATCCGTATCAACGGGGCCGATGCCCGGTACTACCTTTTCATAGCGTATGCGCTTGCCCGAAGGCTTGTGTACCTGATGAAAGGATAGCCGCGCCCCGCTTTTTGTTGCGGAGTAAATCTGCACCGGAACGGAAACAAGCGCGAGCCGAAGCTGGCCCGTCCATAGCGGGCGACCGCTGCTGCTTGCGACAGAACGTTTCTTCGCAGGCGCACGTTTTCTGGTCGCACGTTTGGCCACACCCGGTCTCCCGTTTCAGTGGCGGTATCGCCACCTCTGTTGAACGGCCGGGATGGGTGTCCGGTTCCTTACCAGGTGTCGATAAAGGGGCGCTTCGCGCGCGGCTCGGCAGGCGGGAGTGATTTGAGGCCGCGCGTGATCCAGTGGCGTGTTTCTGCCGGATCAATCACCGCGTCGATTTCGAGGAAGGACGCCATATTGGTCGCCTTGCCGTTCTCGTAGTAGCGATCGACCATCTTGCGATAGAAGGCATCGCGCTCTGCCGGGTCTTCAATCGCTTCCATCTCGCGGCGATAGCCAAGCCGCACCGCGCCTTCAAGCCCCATCCCGCCAAACTCGCCGGTCGGCCATGAAATGTTGAAGAAGGGCGCGTGGAAGCTGCCCGCCGTCATGGCCTGTGCGCCAAGGCCATAGCCCTTGCGCAGCACCACGGCGAAAAGCGGCACGGACATATTGGCGGCCGTCACGAACATGCGGCTCACATGGCGCACCTGTGCTTGTTTCTCGATTTCGGGACCGACCATGAAGCCCGGCGTATCACATAGCGAGAGGATCGGCAGGTCGAACGCATCGCAAAGCTGCATGAAGCGCGCGGCCTTGTCCGCCGCTTCCGCATCAATCGCGCCGCCAAGGTGATAAGGATTATTGGCTATCAGCCCCATGGGCCGGCCTTCCATGCGAATAAGCGCTGTCTTGATGCCGATGCCGAACTCCTTGCGCAGCTCCAGCACGGAGTCTTTATCTGCTACCGCCTCGATCACCTTGTTTACATCATAGGCGCGCAGGCGATTTTCGGGGATGAGATGGCGGAGCACACGCTGGTCCTCTGCTTCCCACTCATCAATCGGTCCCTGAAAATAGGAGAGATATTTCTTGCAGGCCTCAATGGCTTCTTCTTCATCCTGCACAAAAATATCGATGACGCCGTTCTTGCGGTGAACTTCAGCGGGACCGACCTCTTCCGGTGCGTAAACGCCGAGACCACCGCCTTCGATCATCGCAGGCCCACCCATGCCGATATTGGAATCGGCGGTTGCGATGATGACATCGCAGCAGCCGAGGAGCGCCGCATTGCCGGCAAAGCAGCGCCCCGCCGTCATGCCGACCAGCGGCACCTTGCCGGAGAGTGTCGCAAAAGTGTGAAAGGTCGGCGTGTCGAGACCGGCAACGCCCGCAACATCCGTGTCGCCCGGTCGCCCGCCGCCGCCTTCGGCCAGCAGCACCACAGGCAGCTTCTGATCCCGCGCGAGGAAGAGCATGCGGTCCATTTTCTTGTGGTTCATCGCGCCCTGCGTGCCCGCAAAGACGGTGAAGTCGTACCCCATCACCAGCGCGCGTGCCTTTTCCTCGCCGAAGAGCGAGGCGTTCACCGTGCCTATGCCGGAGACAAGCCCGTCTGCCGGACTCATTTTCAGCAGTTCTTCCATGCTGCGCCGACGGCGCTGCGCGGCAAGAGCAAGCGCGCCATATTCGATGAAGCTCCCCTCATCGCAGAGATGGGCAATGTTCTCGCGTACCGTGCGCTGATTGCGCTTGCGGCGGCGCTCAACCGCATCCGGCCGGTTCTCATCGAGGCCGAGCGCATGGCGATCGATCACATGCTGAAGGTCGGGGCGAATGTAATCGAGATCAATAGCCTCTTCCGTTACGGCGGCTTCGCTGCCGCCTGCACCTTCCTCGATGAAGAGGATGGGTTCGCCTTCCATCAGCGTTGCATTGGCAATGGCAGCAATCTTCCGCACTGTCCCGCTGATCGGCGCGGCGATGGTGTGCTCCATCTTCATCGCCTCGAGAACGGCAATCTGCTGTCCCTTCGCAACGATCGCCCCTTCCGCAACATCAACGGAAATGACCTTGCCCTGCATGGTGGATGGCACAGGCGTCGTGCCTGCCGGTCCCTCCACATGCTTCGCGGCGGCGGCAGCGGCATTGCCATTGATGCCGCTGAAGAAGCGCGGGCTTGCCGCTTCCGCTGCAAGGAGTTCGGCCGCGTGGGTCGCGATGAAGCCTGTATGAACCTCGTTTGCCTGCACCGCCTCATGGGCGAGCAAGGCTTGCAGGAAAAAGAGATTTGTCGTCACGCCCTCGATCTGGAACTCGCTCAGTGCGCGGCGGGCACGGGCAAGCACCGATGCGTAATCTGGCGCAGGCGAATAGGCGATCAGCTTTGCGAGAAGCGAGTCATAATTCGGGCTGGTGCGGTAGCCCGCATAGCCGAAAGTATCAACGCGGATGCCGGGGCCGGAAGGCGGGGCAAAGGCGCTGATGACGCCGCCTGTCGGCACGGCGTCTCCTGTCTCGCTCATCCGCTCCATATTCACGCGAAGCTGCACCGCATAGCCGCGCGGGGCAGAGGCTTCGGTGAGGCCGATCTCGGCGAGCGTCTCGCCCGCCGCAATGCGGAGCTGTGTCTTCACAAGGTCGATGCCGGTCACTTCTTCGGTGACGGTATGCTCCACCTGCAGGCGTGGATTGGCTTCCATGAAGGCAATGGCGTTTTGAGGTGCTGCCTCCATGTCGATCAGAAACTCGAATGTGCCAAGGCCCTTGTAGCTTGCGGCCCCGGCAAGCTTGCGGGCGGCTTCCGTGAGCTTGCGACGCATGGTGGCATCAAGCGTCGGGCTTGGGGCGATTTCGACGATCTTCTGGTTGCGCCGCTGGAGTGTGCATTCGCGCTCGCCAAGATCGATGACCGTCGCACCGTCGCCAATGATCTGGATTTCGATGTGGCGCGCCTTGCGGATGAGCTTTTCGACATAAAGCTCGCCACTGCCGAAAGCGGCCTTTGCTTCGGAGCGGCAGCGTTCATAAGCCTCGGCGAGTTCTGCCGGATCGCTTACGGCGCGCATCCCGCGTCCGCCGCCACCCGCAAGTGCCTTCAGCATGACAGCGCCATTCGGGCCGAGGCTTTCCATGAAGGCGCGCGCTTCCTCAAGGCTCGTCGCGCCATTCGTGCCGGGGAAAAGCGGTACGTCGAGTTTCGCCGCGAGCGCGCGGGCGGCAGCCTTGTCGCCGAACAGGCGAAGCGCCTCGGGCGAGGGGCCGACAAAGATGATGCCTTCCTTTGCGCAGGCTTCCGCAAAGTCCGCATTCTCGCTCAGAAAGCCATAGCCCGGATGGATCGCATCGGCGCCCGCCTTCTTCGCTTCGGCGATGATCTGCGCCATGTCGAGATAGGCGCTCGCCCCCGACCCTGAAAGCGGCAGAGCTTCATCAGCCGCGCGCACATGAAGCGACTGCGCGTCATCTTCAGCATAAACCGCAATCGTCCGCAGTCCGAGTTCGGCCCCGGCACGCGCAATGCGCACGGCAATCTCGCCGCGATTGGCGATCAGCAGGCTTTTCATCAGGCAGGACC
>NZ_JBATWS010000478.1:0-4186 GCF_049672805.1 Parvibaculum sp. | reverse complement strand
TCGCGGCGGGTCTGGTCGGCGCCTATTCGACGCCGGTGAACTGGCACAACTCCACCGAGGAAGCTCGCTACATTTTCGAGAATTCCGGCGCGAAGGCGATTGTCATTCATGCCGATCTCTATCGCGGCATCGAAAAGGCGATCCCGAAAGATGTCCCGGTCTTTGTGGTGCCAACGCCGCCCGAAATTGTGTCCGCCTATGGCATCTCGCCTGCCGATGCGGCCCTGCCGGAAGGCACTGCCGAGTGGAATGCGTGGCTGTCGCAGTTCTCGCCCATCGAGGCTGGTCCGACCGAGCCGCCCGGCTCCATGATCTACACATCCGGCACAACCGGCCACCCGAAGGGCGTGCGCCGCAATGCGCCGACTGCAGAACAGGCCGCTGCCTGGGCGCGCATCATCGGGCATGTGATGGGCTTCAACGATGCCTATGGCGCGCCGCATGAAATGACCACCGTGATAACGGGACCGATGTATCACTCCGCGCCCAATGCCTATGGGCTTTATGCCTTCCGCGTCGGAGCGAATGCCATTCTCCAGCCGCGCTTTGATCCGGAAGAATTGTTGCAGCTCATCGAGAAGCACAAGGTCACGCATCTCCATATGGTGCCGACCATGTTCACGCGGCTGCTGAAACTGCCGGAAGATGTGAAGAAGAAATACGACCTCACATCGCTGCGTTTTGTCGTTCATGCCGCAGCGCCCTGCCCCGTGCATGTAAAGCAGGCGATGATTGAGTGGTGGGGTCCGGTCATCAACGAATATTACGGCGGCACGGAAACAGGCGCGGTCGTCTTCTGTAATTCGGAAGAAGCGCTCGCCCACCCGGGCACCGTTGGCCGCGCCATTGAGGGTGCGAAGGTGATGGTGCTGGATGAGAACGGGAAAGAGCTTGAGCGTGGCGCAACGGGCGAAGTCGTGTGCCGCACCCCCATCATTCCTGACTTCACCTATCACGGCGATGATGAAAAGCGCCGCCGCGCCGAGAAGGCAGGCCTGATCGCGCTTGGCGATATCGGCTATCTTGATGATGAGGGCTTTCTTTATCTCTGCGACCGCGCCAAGGACATGGTCATCTCGGGCGGCGTGAACATCTACCCCGCCGAGATCGAGGCAGAGTTGCACAAGATGCCGGGCGTCGCCGATTGTGCGGTCTTCGGCATACCGGATGAGGAATTTGGCGAATCTCTCTGCGCTGTTGTTCAGACGCAACCGGGCGTGACGCTTACTGCCAATGATGTGAGAAGCTTCCTGCGGAGTCGCATTGCCGGGTACAAGGTGCCGAAGACGGTAGAGTTCCGTACCGATCTGCCGCGCGAGGATTCCGGCAAGATTTTCAAGCGGAAGCTCCGCGAACCCTATTGGGAACAGGCGGGCCGCCGCATCTGACTGGAGTTCGAGCGGACAATTGAAAGGGCGGGTTCTCCCGCCCTTTCTCGCATTTTTCCCTATGTTTTCTATGGTTATGCCGCGCTTGCGCAGCGTAAGGGCAGATCGATACAATAAGCCTTGCTTATTAGATGGCTTACACAGCAACCTGCCGGATCACTCGATGGCTTCCAGTACGCGCAGCACCCAGAACCCCGACCGCAGCACGGGCTTTCTGCTCCGTGACAATTCCCGCTTCATGAAGGCCGCCTTCACCGAGCGCGTCAGCGGACTCACACAGGCGCAATGGGGCGCGCTTGCGCAGCTTTCCCGCCATCAGGGGCTTAATCAGGTGGGACTTGCAGACCTTCTCGAGGTGCAACCGATCACGGTGGCACGGCTGATCGACAAGCTGGTCGCGCTGGGCGTGGTGAAGCGCCATCCCGATCCCAATGACCGGCGCGCGCAGCAGCTTTTCCTCACCGAAAAGGCGCAGCCGCTTCTCGACCAGATGTGGGAAGCGGGCGACGAGATTCTCGATCAAGCCTATGCAGGCTTCACCGATGAGGAACGCAGCAACTTCATCGACATGCTGGTGCGGATGCGCAGCAATCTCAGCCGCATGGCGCAGGGCGGCACCCGCTCGCGCCCGATACCGCTCCGCAAGGCGAGCTGACACAGCCGACAGGGCATTGCAGTTACGTTCGGGACAGTCCACTCTGCGCCGAAACGGGAGGCCCCATGGCTGTAGAAATTCCATATGTGCGCGACATCAAGTTTGACTATGGCGCCTGCGACGAGGTTTCGCCGCTGATCCGCCGGGTCGTAGCGGAAAATCCGTCTGCCTTCACCTATATGGGAACGGGCACCTATATCATCGGTCACGGCGAAGTGGCGGTGGTCGATCCCGGCCCGATGATCGGCGCGCATGTGGAAGCGCTGCTGCGGGCGCTTGAAGGCGAGACCGTAAGCCACATCCTCATCACCCATACGCATAGCGACCACTCTCCCGCCGCGAAGCCGCTCAAGGCGCTGACCGGCGCGCAGACTTATGCTTTCGGGCCACATGGCGCAGGCCAGAAGCATGCCTCAGACGATGTGCAGGTCGAGGAAGATGGCGATATGGAGTTCGTGCCGGATGTGGAAGTGCGGCATGGCGACATTATCGAAGGCGATGGCTGGACGGTGGAATGCGTTTACACGCCTGGCCATACCTCAAACCATATGTGCTTTGCGCTGCAGGAAGAGAAGGCGCTTTTCAGCGGCGATCACGTCATGGGCTGGTCCACCAGCGTGGTAAGCCCGCCTGACGGCAATATGGAGCAATACATGGCCTCGCTCCGCTTGCTGCTGGAGCGCGACGACGAAATTTACTGGCCGACACATGGGCCTGCGATCAAGGACCCGAAACCTTTTGTGCGCGCCTTCATTGCGCATCGCGAGGACCGAGAGCGACAGATACTCGCGCAGCTTGAAGCCGGGCGCACGCGCATTCAGGACATGGTGCCGATCATGTATGCGGCGGTGGACAAGCGCCTCTACCCCGCTGCGGCGCGCTCCGTCTTCGCCCATATGGAGCATCTGGTTGCGCGCGGCCTTGTGCGGGTCGATGGCAAGCCGACGCTCGGCGCGGAGTATCGCCGCGTCTGATACCGGCAGTTGCGCTCTTACATATCCGCGAGATGGTTTTTCAGCGTGTGGAAGTAGCTGCGAATGCGGTTTGCATTCGCGCCGAGATCGCTCATTCCGACGCGCGAGACAGAGCGCATGTCAACCGCCGTCCCCGTTTCCGTTTCGGTGATGCGGATTGCCACATCATCCTTGAAGGCCATGACGGGTGTTGTCGCGACAGCCTCAATCATGCCGCTTGCCGGATCCGCACTGATAATCTCCCAGCCTGAAGCTTTCGCGGCGCGCAAAGCCGCTTCGAAAACCTTTCCCGGATGCTGGTTGAGTTCCAGCGTGACAATGTCGGGATAAGCGGCACGCTGCTGTTCCGCGAGATCCGCAGGCTCCGTGCGATCAAGCGGGTTGGCTCCTTCGCCCCGGACCGGAAGGGCCGCCTTGAAAGCGGGCGGATTGTCGATATCGGTCGTGATGTCGTGAATGCGTGGTACCTTCGCACCCACCAGCATGGCCTGCACCACGGGCGCGGCGACGAGCAGAGAGATAACGAGCCCCGCCATCGCCATGCGCGCACCGCGCCGTGATGTCACCAATGTCAGCACAAGACCGACAGCGGAAAGAAGCGCGGCCGCAACGCCAACCAGCGCCGCGATCGCCATGCCCCGAACCGCTATTCCGAAATGCACCAATTCCATCCGGTTGCCCAGAATGGAAAGGACGAGCACGACAAGCGAAAGGACAGCGAGCCACACCCCGACTGTGGCGACACGTGATTTGCGTGCGCTCATGGCGACCTGCTTTCTGTTTTCCTCCGCCTTGCTGGCGGAGCCTTTCGTTGCCTTGCCCGGCGCGCCTTCCTACTCGGCGGCGTTGGCTGTCGGCAGCTTGTAATCCTTGAACTGCTCGCGCAGCGTCAGCTTCTGGATTTTGCCGGTAGCCGTGTGCGGGATTTCGTCCACAAAGACGACATCATCCGGCATCCACCATTTGGCGATCTTGCCTTCCATGTAGCGCAGGATTTCGTCCTTGGTCGGTGTCTCGCCTTCCTTCGCCACAACGATGAGAAGCGGACGCTCATCCCATTTCGGATGGGCAACACCGATCACCGCTGCTTCGGCAACCTTCGGGTGGCCAACGGCAAGGTTCTCGATCTCGATGGAAGAAATCCACTCGCCGCCGGACTTGATCACGTC
>NZ_JBATWS010000477.1:0-4245 GCF_049672805.1 Parvibaculum sp. | reverse complement strand
CGGCGACGGAATATCGATATCGCCTGGCGGGAACCGGCTGCACGGAAATCTTCGGCGTGGACTATACGGGCAAGATGCTTGGCGAGTGCATGACGCAGGAAGGATATGAAATCCGCCGGCAAGAATTTGCCCGCGTCCTTGAAAACAGACAGCCGATCATTTCCACGACAACTCTCCCGATCAAGTCGCGGGAGTTCATGATCGTGCATCGCGGCGTATTTCCGATCCGCGCCTCCGGTGAGGAGATCGATCAGCTCTTCGTCATCGTCGCACCCGCAACGGCCATCTCGGCCAGTCCCGGACTCGCGCACACCGCCAGCTAGTTGCTGTCAAGCACGACGCGATATTGCGCCAAACGTTGCCGGTAGCTCGCAAGAACTTCCTCGACTGTCATTTCCTTGAGATCAAGCGCCTCGCCCTTGCCCGGCGTCAGCAGTGCTTCTGCAATCACGCGGTTGGCAGGTTCGGAATAATGTGTCCCGTCATAGGTATTATCGACATTGATGGTAAGCGCAGAGGGAATGCCGAAGTCCCGGAATTTGTCGAACTTCGCTGCCGCCGTGTGAATCGCCCTCACATAGTCCGGAAGCCATCCCGCCTCGTCATAGGCATCAATCGCCCAGGCTGAGATGGGCGGCACATAGCCCACAAGCTCCGCCTGCGGAAAGATTTCCCGCATCTCCTCGTAGAAGGACACGCGCTCGGTCGCGGTGAAGCGCCCGGCCATCATGTCCGGAACCGGCTTTGCCGGATCATAAACCGGCGCCCCCGGTGCGATACGGCACTCGAAATCCGGCGTATAGACGCGGTCAAGCGGCGACGTCCCAAAAAGCGTACGCCACGACATGGAAAGTGCATCGAAGGAAAGATAGGTCAGCAGCGCCGGTTTGGGATCGTCACCGCTGCGAATGAAGTCGGGAATATTCGTGCTGCCGATCCTGGCGCGAAAGGCCGCCGCGGGCACTCCCATGATGACGAGGCGCGGCGCGAAACCTCGATCTTTGATGTAGCGCGCATAGGCAACCGCCTCCTCCGCCTTTCCCGCCGAAAAGGCAAAGTTGAAACAGCGATAGCCTTCGATCACTTGCTCCGGCAGAAGCGTTACCCGGCTGTCGCCGAAGATCACGCAGTCATAATTTTCGGATCGGTCGAGAAACAGGTTGAGTTTGCTCAATCGCTCGTTGAACGCATAGTTGATCGAGCCAAGCCTGTTGCCGCCGAAATACCACATCGGGTCAACTGCCGCGTTGACGGCAAACACAGCCGCCGCGCAGGCAAGCACCGTTGCTGCAAGTGCTGCGAGATAGCCGCGAATATATCTGCTCATGGTCATCGGCATATCTGCTCAGAACTGGAAATACAGAAATTCGCTGACGCGTTGCAGGCTGAGGAATGACGCTGCCGCCAGCAGCCCGACACCCACCGCAACGCGCTTGCTCGGCCGCCAGAGAACAAGCCGCTGAAACCGCGTGCCGTCCACCGGCAGCAGCAGCGAGTCAGCCTTGCGATCAGCCCATTTGTAGTTGAAGGCGGGCCGCACCATGGCAAGCCATTGCTGCGTGTTCGGCCAGAACCATACAATCCCCATCCAGAAAGCGAGCCAGCCGAAATCTTCTGCAAGCCGCGCCATATCCGGCATATCGGGTACGGCAATCAGCCCGCGATAGATCGCCACGGCCGCATCAAGATCAGCAGCGCGGAAGAGAACCCAGGCAAGCGCCACACAAAGGAAGGTGAACGAGCGCGCAACGCCGCGCGACCACCATGTGTTGATCCGGCGAACGGGGAGCGCCTGCCAGCCATGATTGATGATGAGCATCAACCCATGCGCTGCCCCCCAGAGCATGAAGGTCCATGCAGGCCCGTGCCAGAGACCACCAAGCGCCATGGTGATGAAGAGGTTCGCATAGCGCCGCAGCTTGCCGCGCCTGTTGCCGCCGAGCGAGATGTAGAGATAGTCGCGCAGAAAGCGCGACAGCGTCATATGCCAGCGCCGCCAGAAGTCGCTGATATTGAGCGCCTGATAGGGCGAGTGGAAATTGAGCGGCAGCTTGATCCCGAAAATCCGCGCCACGCCAATGGCCATGTCGGAATAGCCGGAGAAGTCGAAATAGAGCTGGAACGTATAGGCGAGCATCCCCTCCCAGGCGTCGAAGAAGCCGATATCCGCGCCGCTCGCTGCTTTGCTGAAAACAGGCGTCGCAACCATCGCCACATTGTCTGCCAGTACCACCTTCTTGAAGAGCCCGATAAGGAAGATGGTAAGCCCGATGGCCACATTCATCCGGTCAAAGCCGAAGGTACGCTTCTGCTTCGTCTGCGGAAAGATTTCCTTGTGGTGGACAATCGGCCCCGCAATGAGCTGCGGGAAAAACATCACGAAAAAGGAAAACTCGAGAAAATTATGCCGCTCCACCTTTCCTGCCCGCGTGTCGGCGAGATAGGCAATTTTCTGAAAGGTGAAAAAGGAAATCGCCAGCGGCAGAATGATGTGCTGAAGCGGAAACTCTGTATCGAGCAGCGCATTCGACGTGCCGATAAGAAAGTCGGTGTATTTGAAGAAGCCGAGCGAGATGAGATCGATGCTGATGCCGAAGACGGTCAGATGGGTCGCATAGCCGCCTCCCGGCTTTATCCTCTCTGCACTGATCGCCTTTGCCACCACATAGTTGAAAATCGTGATGCCGATCAGCAGGGGCAGATAGACCGGATTCCACCAGCCATAGAAGAAAAGAGAGGCGACAACGATGAAGCCGATACTCGCCTCACGCCCGAATGCCGTCCGGATGGCAAAGCAGGTAAGCGCGGTCAGCGGCAGAAAGATGAAGATGAAAACCGGAGAATTGAACAGCAATTTTCGCGCAGGGCCCCGGTCCCGGTAACTGGTCAAAACACAGGAAAGCCGGGGCGTTCGCCCGGCTTCGAGATGGCGATGTTAAGGAGAGAAGAAAGGCATAAAAAAGGCCGGGAACACAGTCCCGGCCTTCTTCCTCACGTTTCTTTTCAGGCTATTCACGCCCCATAGGCGCCGACGATCGTCACCGAGCAGACATTCTGAGACGGTGCGCCGCCGAGATTGTGCGTCATGCCGATCTTCGGGTTGGGAAGCTGGCGCTCGCCCGCCCGGCCCGTGAGCTGGAGATACATCTCATAGGCCATGCGCAGACCGGAAGCACCGATGGGGTGGCCAAAGCACTTGAGGCCGCCATCGATCTGGCAGGGCACCTTGCCATCGGCATCATAGAAGCCGTCCATCACATCCTTCACCGCACCGCCTTCAGGCGAGATGAACAGGTCTTCCATGGTCACAAGCTCGGTGATCGAGAAGCAGTCATGCACCTCGATCATGCTCACCTGCTCGCGGGGATTGTCGATGCCGGCTTCCTTGTAAGCCTTCTTCGCGGCAATGCGGGCCGTGTGGAAATAGCTGCCATCCCAGCTATTGTGCTGCGCCTCAAGGCCGTTCGAAACGGAAAGCTGCATCGCCTTCACCGTCACGATGTCCTTCTTGCCCATCGCCCTGGCGATTTCCGGCGTCGTCACGATAGCCGCCGCCGCGCCGTCCGACACGCCGCAGCAATCGAAGAGGCCGAGCGGCTCGGCAATCATCGGCGCATTCAGCACCTGCTCTTCGGTGACCAAATTGCGCAGATGCGCCTTCGGGTTCTTGGAGCCATTCGCATGGCTCTTCACCGACACATGGGCAATGGCGCGCTTGAGGTCTTCCTTGTTCACGCCATGCTTCGCCCGATAGGCGGAAGCAAGCTGCGCAAAATTGCCGGGCGCGGAGCCAGAGGGCGACCACTGCGGGCTGAGCGTACCCATATTGCCGACCGGCAGACCGCCATAGCCCGTATCGTTGAGCTTCTCGACACCGACCGCGAGCGCAATATCCGCCGCGCCCGAGGCCACGGCATAAACCGCACCACGAAGCGCCTCGGAGCCGCTGGCGCAGAAATTTTCAACGCGCGTCACCGCAATGTTCGGGAGACGCAGCGCGAGCGAAAGCGGCGTGCCGCCCTTGCCCGTGCCGATCTCATCAATATGGGTGGAGAACCACGCCGCATCGAGCTGCGTCGGCTCGATGCCTGCATCCTGCATGGCCTCGAGATAGGCTTCCACCATCAGTTCTTCCGGGCCAACATCCCAGCGCTCGCCGAACTTCGAGCACCCCATGCCGAGGATCGCGACCTTGTCCTTGATACCTGCCGCCATGTCCGTTTCTCCCTATTCGGCCGCCTGGCC
>NZ_JBATWS010000476.1:0-4452 GCF_049672805.1 Parvibaculum sp. | reverse complement strand
GCAAGTGCGTTGATGGCAATGCCCGCGAGAAGCAGTGTGGCCGTGGCTGCCTGTCCTCGCGATTGCGCAAGGCCCTGTATGGCAAAGGTCGCAGCAAGCCCGCCGCCAAAGGCAGCAAGTGGAAGAAAGATCGGCGAGGCAAGGAAGGGGTAGCTCGCAGCCACGCTCGCGCCAAGCACGATCACGAAGACCGCGCCGAGTGCCGCGCCGCTGGAAACGCCGATCAGGCTTGGGTCTGCAAGCGGGTTACGAAACAAGCCTTGAAACGCAGCACCCGCCCCGGCGAGGGCCGCGCCCACAAGCGCGGCGAGAAGCGCGCGCGGCAGACGGATCATCTGGATGATCGCCGCCACGCGTTGATCGACTTCAAGCCCGAATAGCGCGCGCATGACTTCGCCCATGCTCATCTCGACCGCACCCGTCGTCAGCGACAGGAAGAAGGCGATGACGAGGAGAGCCGTGAGCCCGCCCAATATGGCAGGCCTCTTCATGGCGCGGGAGACAGGCGCGCCTGTTTCGGCAATGGGGCTCATTGAGCTTTCGTCCATTCCCGTTCAGGCAATGGCACAAACGTATGTTCGGGGTGAATCTGTGTAGCAAGATCACGGATGGCGTGGGCAAGGCGCGGCCCGAAGCCTGCGAGATAGAGCGCGTCCATGGTAACGAGCCGGCCCGCGCGTGCGGCCGGCGTTAGAATGAGCGCGGGGTCAGCCAGCACTTTTTTCTTGCCGCCCAGCGCCGCGACCGTCTGTTCCGTCAACAGAATATAATCAGGTTCCGCTTCCGCCGCCGCTTCAGGTGAGAAAGGCCGGAAGCCTTCAAAGGCGGAGACGGCGTTCACCCCACCTGCAAGTTTGATGGCCGCATCAACCGCAGTGTTCTTGCCCGAAACAAGCATGGGGCCACGCCCGGCTTGCAGGAGGAAAAGAACGCGCGGGTGGCGGTCAAGTGTTTCCACCTCACCAAGCACCGCTTCCATATCTCTTTTGAGCGTATCAATGAGAGCAGCGGCTTCCGCCTGGCGGCTGAGGGCGGTGCCCACGGTTTCGATATGGGCATAGACATCAGCTGGCGCGAAGCCATCCTTCAGCTTCACGATCTCGACGCCCGCTTGCGCGGCCTGTTCGAGCGCGGATGCAGGGCCTGCTTCCGATCCCGCCAGGATGAGGTCAGGACGAAGCGAGAGAAGCCCTTCCGCCGCAAGCTGCCGCACATAGCCCACATCGGGAAGCGCATCTGCTTTGCGCGGATAGATGCTGGTGGAATCAACGCCGACAAGCATATCGCCCGCACCAAGCGCATAGACGATCTCGGTGGTGGAGCCACCAACGCTTACAATGCGTTGGCCTTCCGCATGGGCGGGCGCTGCGAAAAGCAGCGCCGCGCCGAGCAGGCCATTCCTCAGAAAGCTTTTCATGCGGCTTCCTTTTCAGAGAGGCCGCTCACCACCTCGCGCCAGTTGACGTCTTCCGGTTCCCCGGGCTTGCGCTTGCCGAAAAGCGTGGCGATCAGACCGCCTTCCTTGTCGAAAAGCTCAACCGAGGTGACGACACCATCTTCCGTCGGTTTCAGAACCACCCATGCGCTGTCGATATGGTCTTCGCGCAGATGCAGGTTGAATGCTTCGTCGAGCACATTGAACCACGGCCCCATCGGCTTCAGGTTTTGTACGGTCCCGGTATAGATCTGCACCATGCCCGGATTGCCGACAAAGACCATGATCGAAAGGTTCCGCTCGCGCGCCGTTTCAAGCACTGCGCGAAGCGCGTTGGTTGAAACCCTGTAGGAGCGCGTCTCGCCTGCAAGGCGCAGGCCCTGAAGTCGCTGCACCTTGTATTTGAGAAGCAGCCCGTGGAAATCATGCGTGTCCTTCATCGCATCCCATGCCGCGCGGAAGCCGGGCACGTCAATCTCGCTGTCATCCCGTGCTTCGCGCTTCTTCGGCGCGGGAGGGATGGAAAGCGGCGTCGCCTCCGTTGCGAAGCGTGCGATCAGCGCATCAAAGGCGGCAACATCTGTTTGCGGTGTCTGGAATATCTTGTGAACCGCGCCACCCTGACCATCGAAGAACTGGAGGCTGCGGCGCTTCTCGCCATCATCCAGCGTGTCAACCACAGCAAAGCCGAACTTCCACTGCGTGAAGAAGATCCGCAGATCAATATCTTCGCCCACGATCAGGCCAACATGCGCGCCGCCTTCAAGCTTGCCGTAAATGCCCTTGCGTTCATGAACAGCGGATTCATTCCGCGTCAGCGCCATCACGCGGCCAAGGCCGCTTACAGCGTCGATGATGTCGGCCCATTCGGAGCGAAGCTGCGTCACAGCGGATTTCTCGCTGCCCAGCGCCACGAGTTCGGCTTCGGAAATACCGAGCCGGGCCGCGATGTCGCGGGCACGCAAGCCGGGTTCAGCGGCAAGCAATGCCGCGCGCTTTTCGATCAGCGCTTCGCTTGAGGGTGTGGTGGACATGGCTGCTCCTTTCGTGAGCGTGGTGAGCTTCGTCTATCGAAGAGCGAAATGAACGGGGATATGGACCCAGGCGATGACGGGCCTGCCGTCGCGCCGCTCGGGTTCGAATTGCCACCCGCGCGCGGCGCGTATTGCTGCGTGGTCGAGAAGCGCATAGCCGGAGCTTTCGAGAATGATGACTTCGGCTGCATTGCCTTCATCGTCGAGCTTCACCCGCACCATCGCGACGCCTTCTTGTCCGAGATCGCGCGCCCGGTTCGGATAGACAGGCGGGCGCGGCGTCACACGGAAGCGCGGCGTGGAGACAAGGATTTCGTCATTCGCCACGTCATCGGCAGATGCACGGCCTGTGCCCGCGCCCTTGTTGTTGGGTTGGTGAGAGGCGGAGAAAATTTGTGTCTCGCTCTGGGCAGTGATAGCGCTCGCTTCGCTCACATGGGGCTGAGGCGTCGCCTCTTGTTCGGGTTTGGGTTTCGGGCGCTGAACGACCGGCTCGGGGAGCGGCACCGCATTCTTGATACGCTCAACCACAGGCTCGGGATCAGGCATGGGTTCGGGAAGGGAAAGGGGTTTAGTAGTGGCAACGGGCGCGGCCTTCATGGGCGCAGCAGGAGCCAGGGGAGAAAGTTCAACAAAGGTAACGGACAACCCTTCCTCAACGCTTTGCGGCGCAGGAACGCCGCTCTGCCACCAGAAGATGAGCGAAGCACAGACGGAAATATGAAGAAGAAGCGAAGCCGCCACCGGGCGACGCAAGGTGCGCGGTGAAAGGAGGAGAGGCGAGGAACCCCCCTCCTTTGCGCCGGATCCTTCATCTGCGGTGGCGACCATGCTCATGCGCGATACCTCAGAAGCGCACCGTCGCGTTGAACGCGACACTGCGACCGGGTTGCGCATAGCGCGGGATGACAGGATTACCCGCAGTGATGCCGATCAGATCCTGCGAGATGTAATATTCCTCATCCGTGAGGTTGAACATGCCCGCATTGAGCGTGAGCGCTTCTGTCAAATTGTAATGCGCCATGATGTCGATGACGGAGTAGGAAGGCGTCTGCACATTGCCGATGGTTGAAACGCGGTCATGGCGCCATGCATGTGTGAAGGCGATCTCGCTGCCCCATGTGCCATTGTCATAGGCAACGCCGATAACGGCTTTCACTGGATCAACAGAATCGATCGGTGCGCCGGTGCGATCGTCTTCGCCGCGTGCATAGGAAGCCGCACCTTTCAACGTCCATTCCGGCGTGGCCGCATATTCACCCCGCGCTTCCGCCCCGAAGATTGTGACTTCGGAGAGATTCTGGAACTGGAAGGTCGTGTCCGCCGGCGTACTGCCGGGCAGCGTCACGGTTTCGATGAAGTCTTCATACTCATTGTAGAAAGCAGAGAGCTGGAAGCTCGAACCGCTGGCAAAGCGCCCGCGAATGCCAGCTTCATAGCCATCCGATGTTTCAGGCTTCAGATCGGGATTGGGAATGAAGCGATAGGTGAAGGTGGAGCCGGGAGGCGGGAAGGGCACGAAGACGCTGTGCTCGAAGCCGCTATTCAGGCTGTCATAAGGCGGAGCGCGGAAGCCATGCGCATATTGCGCGAAGAGCTTGTATTCCTCCGTGACATCGAAGGTGACGCCGAGCTTCGGAGAGATTTCCGTTTCCGTCACTTCGACCGGCGTGAAGGCCGGATTGGCGACGTTCTGGTACATCCAGTCCGGCTTCGGCTCCATGTTGTAATAGTCGAAGCGAATGGCCGGAATGACATTGAGGCGGCCAAGCGAAATATCGTCCTGAATGAAGAAACCCGCCTTGATGGTTTCCGTATCGGGAAAATATTTCGCGGGGAACTGGATCGAGCCGACATTGTTGGTGATGACGCCGGTTGTGAGGTTCTCTTCCGTACGATAGCGCGGGCGCGAGCTTTCCGTGTAGTCGGCAACAGCGCCATAGGTGAAGCTATGCGTGGCGCCGAAGAAATCCCGCGTCGTGT
>NZ_JBATWS010000475.1:0-6030 GCF_049672805.1 Parvibaculum sp. | reverse complement strand
GTGATGTACGGCGGCCTTGCAGGCGGAATAGACGAGCGGGCCAAAGCCTGCCTGCAAGCCTGCGACGGAGGCGGTTGAAATGATGGAGCCTGATTGCTGTGCCTTCATATGCGGCACGGCGTATTTGTAGCCGAGCACCACGCCTTTCAGCAGTACACCGACTGTCTCATCAAAACCGTTCATGTCGATCTCGGCAAGTTCGCCACCGACGCCGCCATATCCGGCATTGTTGAAGAGAATATCGAGCCTGCCGAACTTGCTGATCGTATGTGCGACGAGGTTCTTCACCTCTTCCTCATGCGCGACATTGGTGCGGCAATAGGAGAAGTTCTCTCCCAGTTCGCGCTCCATTGTCTCGCCCTTATGGTCCTGCAAGTCGGCGGCAACGACTTTCGCGCCTTCCTTCAGAAACAGATCGACCGTGCCACGACCTATGCCGCTCGTGCCGCCGGTGATGATGGCGACCTTGCCGTCCAGACGTCCCATGATGCTCTCCCTGATTTATTTGTTTTGATGGGGCTATGCTATCCGCAGCAAGGAAGGAAAGAGAAGTGCCGTCATCGCGAGGCCGACAAAGGTGGCCGTGGCGATCCAGAGCGGCATACCTGGCGGGTGGTTCTGGAGCGCTTTGCCGCGCTCGCAATGACGCGAGCCTATTTGCCCTTGAATACGGGCTTCCTCTTTTCCATGAAGGCGGCGCGGCCTTCCTTATAATCCTCGCTTGCGAAGCAGCGCGCGATCAGCGCGTTGCATTTCTCCGTATCGAAACTGTTCGGCGCTTTCGTGAACTCGTTCACAACCTGCTTTGCTGTGTTGACGGTGAGGGGGGCGTTATCTGCGATCATCCCGCAATAATTGCGCGTGAAATTCTCAAGCGCGTCGCGCGTCGTCACGCGGTTTATGAGGCCCATAGCAAGCGCTTCTTCATGGGTGAAGCGGCGGGCGGTGAAGAAGATTTCCTTGGCGAATGATGGGCCGACAACATCGACAAGGCGTCCTGTGCCGGTGGCGCCATAGGCGAGGCCGAGCTTTGCCGCCGGTATGCCGAAGGTTGAGCCTTCGGCGGCAATCCGCATGTCGCAGGAAAGCGCAATGCCAAGCCCGCCGCCGATGCAGTAGCCGTCGATCATGGCGATGGTCGGCTTCTGCGCCGCCGCAATCGCGTTGAAGGCGCGCTCCGTTGCTTCCTCATAGGCGATGATGCCTTCCGCCGTGGAACGGCTTTCACCGAATTGTGAAATGTCGGCGCCGGCCACGAAGGCGCGGTCGCCCGCGCCGGTGAGCACGATGACGCGGATTTCCTCATCCGCATCGAAGGCCGCGATCAGTTCCGGCACGGCCTCCCACATATCGAGGCTCACGGCGTTCAGCCGTTCGGGATTGTTGAAGATCATCCAGCCGATCGCGCCATCCTTGCGGGCGATCATGCGGGGTGTGGGGGAGGTGATGGACATTTCTTTTTCCCGCGCAGCGTTATTCCGTCCCCCCGGGATACAGGTGGGGCGGCAGGCTGGCAACAACCATCCACTGCCGTCATTACCGGGTTTGGCCCGGCAATCCAGAGCGGTATGGCATGGAGCGCGCGGCTGTTGGATGCCCGGATCGAGCCCGGGCATGACATCTTGGCTTGTAGCGGCCTCAAACCGGCGCGACACATGCCATGCGCGGTTCCCGCACGGGTGGCTGGGCGTCTTTCAGGTCCGCAAGCAAGTCCGATTTCAGCGCGGCATAGGCCGGGTCGTTCCAGAGGTTGCGGAGCTGGCCGGGGTCTTCCTTGTGGTCGTAAAGCTCGCCTTCTGTGCCGTCATAAATGGTGCCCGGCAGATAGGCGGTGATGGTGTAGCCGTCGCGATAGATGGTGCGCAGGCCAACCGTCGTGCCATCCACATGCTCGCAGTCCCATTCAGTAAAGACGCGCTCGCGGCCCTGCTTCTCGGCTTCGGCGTCTGACAGCGGCATGGGCTTGCCCTGCATCCATTCGGGCACGGGCAGGCCCGCGATCTCGCAGAAGGTGGGTGCAAGGTCCACCTGACCCACCGGTTTTTCCACCACGGCAGGCGCGTGCTTTGCGGATTTCGCGGGCCGCCAGATCATCGGCAGGCGCATCAGCGCATCCACATGATAGGGGCCTTTGAAGAGCAGGCCGAACTCGCCCTGAAACTCGCCATGATCGGTGGTGAAGACGATGTCCACATCATCGCCCCAGCCGCGCTGTTCGATATAGGCCATGACTTTCGCAATGGCTTCGTCGATCAGCTCATTCTCGACATGGGTGAAGGCGTTGATCTCCTGCACCTGATCGGCCGTCATGTCGCAGGCGCGGAAGTCGGGCGGAGCTTCGAAATTGGTCACGCGCTTGCCCGTGTACCATTCCATCCAGTGACGAGGCTTCCTGGACAATATTTCTTCGATCTTTTCCCGCGAGCCCGGATAGAACTCCGGCAGCGGCGTGTCGCGCCAGGGGTGGCGGTGCAGTTCCGATTGCGGCGGATCCCAGGGATGGTGCGGATCGGGAAAGCTCATCCAGCAGAACCAGTCATCTTCCGCATTGACGCTGGCGAGCCAGTCGATGGTGCGGTCTGCCACCCAGTCCGTGTGATACTGCTCACGCGGGATCGGATTGAAATGCACCTGACATGCGCCCGTGTCGCCGCCGCCCGCAGAGTTCACCTGAAAATCCGAGGTGAGGTTCTGATAGAACATGCCGAAGGCGGCGGGATTATTCTTCCGCAGCCATTCGGCGTAGTGGAGGATCAGCGGCGAATGCGTCGCAAGCTCCATATGGTCGAAGCCGCGATGCGGCCCGTTCTCGCCCTTGCGCGCCATCTGCGTTTCATAGAATTGCTGCTTCGCATCGAGGAAGGGTTCGAAATGCGCCTTGCCGATAAGCGCCGTCTTGTAGCCGCCCTTGTCGTGGAGATATTTCGCAACGGAGGGCGCGTCTTCCGGCAGCGGCACGCCGTTCATCCACACACCATGCGTCGAGACATATTGCCCCGTGATCATGGTGGAGCGGGCCGGCATGCAGACGACGTTCTGATTATGCGCGCGGGTGTAGTTGATGCCGTTTGCGGCCAGCGCGTCTATCGTGGGTGTGCGCGCAATCTTCTGGCCGTTCGCGCCAATGGCATCGAAACGCATCTGGTCGGTGGTGATGAAAAGAATTTTCCGGCCCATGCGGATTTCCCCAAAGAATTAATGTTATCCATTAAATCTACATGGGAGAGAGCAAAGGAGCAAGGAGAACGGCTTTGTGGCTTGCGAATGGTAGTCGCGTGGTGAGGCTCGCGCCACGGCTATTCTGAGCGGCGTCTCACAGGCATGGAAGTGGCAGGGCGGCGCGGCGGCGTCTGGCTTTTCAGTTCTTCGTAAAGTGTGCGCAGCGCCTCTTTTTCTTCCTCCACAGGCAGGGCGGCTTCAGCCCGAGTGAGCGCGAGGCGCGCATGGCGAATGGCTGCAGAGCGGAAAGTTTCGTCATCCATCCGCGCCAATGCGGAGAGAGCCTTTAGAAGCCTGATCTGGATTTCGATAAGCCCGGCGCCGTCACGTGCGAGAGGAGAGAATATGTCGTCGAACATATCCTCCGGGTCGAGTGGTGGTACGAAGACGCGTGGAAAGCGGACCTCTTCTTCGGCATCTTCATTCTCGATCCGCTTCCAATTGGCGAGCAGCCGCACGGCGCGGCCGATCACGTCAATGGCGGTGCCGGAGTCATTGGTCGCGGGCGAGAGTGCGCGTGACCCGATCTCCGCCATGACGGCAAGACCGAAGCGGGGGTCCTGATCGAATGTGCGCTCCTCTGCGATGGTGAAGGCCGCGCGGATGGAGTCCTCTGCGCCTTCATCATCAATACCCGTTACCCAGGCGAGGGGTTGCGCGTGATGCACGAACGCGCCGGGCAGGCAGACGACATAAATCTCGCCTTCGTGCTTTTCTGCCACCGCGTTGAGCGCACCCACATCAAGGTGCTGCACATAGCCGATCTTCTTGCGAAAGATCGGGACCGCTTCTGCGGGGATAGTGTTTTCAGCATCGATAAGGGGTTTTGCGCCGAGTGTCGGGCTTGCGGCGCGGGCGAGGATGGCTTTGGTGGCGGCTTGTTCTACCCGATCCGTCGTTTCGCCCATTCTGCCAAGGCGTGAGAGATGGTCGATCCAGCGCAATATCGTGACCGCGATAAGCACGATGACAGCCAGTGTGACGATAAAGAGGACGACGCGGCCACGTTCGCCATAGATGCCGGTACTCAGTGCAACAATGCCGACCAGGCTGAAGAGAAACGAACCGACAAAAGTGGCGAGAACATTCTGCGTCGTTGTGTCCTGCATCAGCAGTTTGGTTGCTCGCGGTGTCACATTATTGGTGGCAGCGCTATAAGCAGCGATCATGACGCTCAGCGAGAAGGTCGTGACTGCCAGCATGCTTGAGGCAAGAATGTTCAGAATCCGGTCCACGGAATCTGCGCCAAGATTGGTAGGCAAATCCCAGGGAATGATGTTTTGTACAAGAATGGCGGCAAGGGCCGTGCCGACGCCGAGAACTGCAAAGAGCGCGGCCCGCATCCACAGGCGGCGCGTCATCTGGAGAAATACCCAGCGCCAGCGTGACATCATGTCGAACCTCAATTGTTGCCGCTGAGAAACTCCACCATAGCGGGAAGGGCGGTGCGATCCTGCAACATGAAAAGGTGGCCGCCTTCGAACATGCGCAGTTCCGCGCCACGAATACGAGCGGCCATTTTCTCCTGCGTTTCGGGAAGGGCGATGCCGTCATATTTGCCGCCGCAGACAAGGGTGGGGCAGCGTATTTCGGGCAGGCGGTTCCATGTGTCATGCGTGGCCCGCGCCTCAAGCTGGCGGCGGGCACCCATGGCGCGTCCCGGTTCATCCGCATAGGGATCATTGGCGGCAAAGGCGACCATCTGCTCATAGGCTTGCGGGTTCGCTTTGGCCCAGGCTTCATCGTGTCGCGTATCGGAAATGGGGATCATGTGGCGCGCGCGCTCTTCGCGGCTCATGTGAAGCAGCGTGTGAAGCGGGTAGGATGCGCCGCCCTCGCCGCCGGGGGAGGTACAGGCGAGCACCAGCCCTTCCACCCGATGCGGATGGCGGATGGCCAGTTCCTGCGCGACCATGCCGCCGAAGGACACGCCGATGACCAGCGCCGATCCCCAGCCAATGGCGGCCATGAGATTCACAGCATCGTCGGCATATTCAGCCATGGAATAGGGCCGGTCGGGTTTCGAGGTCCGGCCAAGGCCGCGCTGGTCATAGGCCAGCATGTCGAAATGACGGGGGAGCGGGCCATCCAGCACATTCGGGCGCATTCGCAGATCGCCCCCTGTGCCGGAAATGAAGAGCAGGCGGGGACCGGCGCCGAGGCGCTCATAGAAAATCTCGATATCACCCGCTGCAATGACCGGCATGGAACCCCGCGACACAGAAAAATCGAATCTCGGGGAAGATTATCATGGGTTAATGCAAGTTCTCCCATTGAACTCGCTTGTACGCTTTCCATGTGTTAATCTCATGACAACCGCCGCCCCTCAGACTGAGTGGCGGCTTTCCGCCTTGGTTGCCGGTTCGGTGGGATGTACCGCTGCCAGACGATGGCGAGGAGTATTGATATGTCGAAGCCCGTCGAGCGTAACCAGCCGCTTTCGATCTGCGATCCCGTATGGGAGCGCCTTCGCAAGGAAGCAGAGGAGATGGCGGCCAGTGAGCCCATGCTCGCCAGCTTCCTCTATGTCACGCTTCTCAATCATCGCAATTTCGAGAGCGCGCTCTCCTATCATCTGGCGCAGAAGCTCGCCCATCCCGAGATGCGCGCGATGCAGCTTCGGGAGCTTGTGGCAGAGGCGCTTGATGCCTCGCCCGAGATTGCCGAAGCCTGCCGCGCAGATATCGTCGCCTATTACGAGCGCGACCCGGCCTGCCATTCCTATGTGCAGCCCTTTCTCTTTTTCAAAGGGTTCCACGCCCTGCAGGCGTACCGCGTGGCGCATTGGCTCTGGAGCCAGGGGCGCAAGGC
>NZ_JBATWS010000474.1:0-1900 GCF_049672805.1 Parvibaculum sp. | reverse complement strand
GTGCCGACACGTGGCCGAGACAACCAAGTGCTCGTCCCAGATCGCGGGCGATGGCGCGCACGTAAGTCCCCTTGCCGCATTCAGCCTCAAGCAGGCTGGTGGCACCCGTGTGTTCGATGAGCGTCAGACGGTGGATAATGACAGGCCGCGCCGCCAATTCCACTTCCTCGCCCTCACGAGCCAGATCATAGGCGCGCTCACCATCAATTTTGATGGCGGAGAAACGCGGGGGTACCTGCATCAGGTCGCCGGTGAAGTGCGGGAGAGCCGCCTCAACGTCCGCGCGCGAAGGATGTTTGTCCGTTCGCGCCGTGACCTGCCCTTCGGTATCATCCGTATTCGTTTCCGCGCCCCAGCTTACGGTGAAGGCATAGGCCTTGCGGCCGTCCATCACATAGGGAACAGTTTTGGTCGCCTCGCCGAGCGCGATCGGCAGAATGCCTGAAGCCAACGGGTCCAGCGTACCGGCATGGCCGGCCTTGCGTGCGTTGAACAGACGCTTGGCAACCGCGACCGCGTGGGTGGACGTCATCCCGACGGGCTTGTCGAGAACCAGCCACCCGTTGATGTCCTGTTTGCGCGACCGGCTTTCGTGGGGGCGCCGCTTCTGCTGCGGGTTCTTCCGCGCCTGTCCTCGTGCGGCCTGCGGCCCCGATGGAGACTCGGCCCCGATTGTCCCATCTTTTGCGGGAATATCCGCCTGATCGTTGTCAGCGGTCATGATCGCCGTTGTCATCGTCTGCGCTATCGTCCTCATCTGTGTGGGTCTGCCCGTTCACGCGGGTTGTGCGCAGCAGGCTATCGATATGTCCCGCCTCATCGAACGATTCGTCGAAGCGAAAGCGGATGTCCGGCGCGTAGCGCAGGTTGATGCGATGCGCCACTTCGGCACGGATGATCTTGCGGTTCCGGTCCAGCGCCGCCAGAACGGGTTTTGCATCCTTGCCGCCGAGCGGAATGATGTACGCCGTTGCCAGACGCAGATCCGGCGACATACGTACTTCGGGGACAGTGATGACGTGGGAAGCGAGTACATCGTCATGCACTTCGCCCCGCATCAGAATGTCCGCCAGTGCATGACGTACGAGTTCGCCGACACGCAATACGCGTTGGCTCGGGCCGCTGCCCGAATCGAATTTTCTTCGTGACATTGATTTATGATCCCCCGGGGTCGGACCGGGGCCTTTCCAGTGTTTACAATCAGTTTTCTACTCCGGCACGACGCATTATCGCACCGGTTATCACGGTCCCAGGCGCTCTGTGGCGCCGGGACCGCGTATCGTGTAGGCGGCAGGTTGTCCGAGCGCAGGCGGACATTACAGAGACCGCCGGATCTCCTCGACCGTGTAGCATTCGATGACGTCGCCAACACGCATGTCCTGATAGCTCTCGAACGACATGCCGCACTCCTGGCCGGCCACGACTTCCTTGGCGTCATCCTTGAAGCGCTTGAGCTGCGACAGCTTGCCTTCGTGAATGACGACGTTGTCGCGGATAAGGCGCACGTTGGCACCCTTCTGCACCACACCATCTGTGATAAGACAGCCGGCAACCTTGCCGATTTTCGAGACGCTGAAAATCTCGCGAATCTCAGCATTACCAAGCATATGCTCGCGCAGCGTGGGGGCCAGAAGGCCGGACATCGCCGCCTTCACATCATCCACGAGATTGTAGATGATGTTGTAGTAACGGATCTCCACACCGGCGCGTTCGGCTGCCTCGCGGGCCTCCTTGTTGGCGCGCACATTAAAGCCGATCACCACAGCGCCGGATGCCTCCGCCAACGTGATGTCCGACTCGGTGATGCCGCCGACGCCAGAGTGGATGATCCGCGCGGCCACCTCTTCGTTACCAGCCTTCTCCAACATGCCGACGATAGCCTCGGACGAGCCTTGCACGT
>NZ_JBATWS010000473.1:0-12439 GCF_049672805.1 Parvibaculum sp. | reverse complement strand
CTACACGACCATGCTTTGCCCCTATTGCTACCGCGCAAAGAGCCTGCTCAAGCAGAAGGGCGCGTCCTATACCGAGATTGATGTCGGCATGGATGCGGACAAGCGGCAGGAAATGACCGAGCGTGCGCATGGGCGGCGGACCGTGCCGCAGATTTTCATTGGCGACACCCATGTCGGCGGTTGCGATGATCTTTTCGCTCTGGAGGCTGCTGGCAAGCTCGACGCCATGCTTGCCGCCTGAATGGCCGGGCCCGGTTCCGTGTCTTCCGTGACCAAAAACTTCCTGTCCGCCTGTGTGCAGATGCGGAGCGCGTGCAGCGTTGCCGAGAATGTTGCGGCGGCGTCCGCGCTCATTGCCGAGGCGGCGGATCAGGGTGCGCAGTTCATCACCACGCCGGAAATGACCTCGCTTCTCGTGACGAAGAGCGACGATCTTTTTGCGACTGTGCGCGGCGAGGAGGAAGATGAGGCGCTGCCCGCCTTTCGCGCGCTGGCAGCCGAGAAGAAGATTTGGCTTCTGATCGGCTCGCTGCCGATCCGTCTTTCGGCGGAAAAGGTGGCGAACCGTTCTTTCCTCCTTTCGCCGGAAGGATCGATTGCTGCCCGCTACGACAAGATTCACATGTTCGATGTCGATCTTGCGGGCGGTGAAAGCTACCGCGAAAGCAAAAACTATGAGCCGGGGCGTGAGGCCGTTGTCGCGCCTCTTCCCTGGGGCAAGCTCGGGCTCAGCATCTGCTATGATCTGCGCTTTCCCTATCTCTATCGTTCGCTTGCACAGGCAGGTGCGGATTTCCTTGTGGTGCCCGCCGCCTTCACGCGGCAGACGGGCGAGGCGCATTGGCACACGCTTCTGAAAGCCCGCGCCATCGAGACCGGCTGTTATGTGCTTGCGGCCGCGCAAGGCGGCAATCATGAATGTGGCCGCGTGACCTATGGCCATAGTCTCATCATCGCGCCCTGGGGCGAGATCATCGCGGAGGCCGCGCATGACGAGCCTTGCGTGGTGCTTGCCGAAATTGATACGGACCGCGTTGCGGTAGCGCGCAGCCGTATTGGCTCGCTTTCGCATGACCGCGCCTTTGATCTTTCCGTTATTGCCTCTTCGGAGGTGACGTCATGATCCGTTATTCGCTCATCTGTGAACGTGACCATGAGTTCGATGGCTGGTTCTCTTCCTCGGAAGGATATGAAGCGCAGGCGGCGGCCGGGGAGGTTGCCTGTCCGCAATGCGGCAGCACGCGCGTTTCAAAGGCGTTGATGGCGCCGAATGTTGCCAAGGGCGTGGTGAAGCGCAGCAGCGGGACGACCGCCAATGAAATGGCGGAGCGCATGAGCATGATGATGCTCGCCCTCAGGAAGCATGTGGAAGAAAATTGTGACTATGTGGGTGACGCCTTTGCCGAGGAAGCGCGGCGCATCCATTATGGCGAGACGGAGCATCGCGACATTTATGGCGAGGCCACGCTTGATGAAGCGCGTGAGCTGATCGAGGAAGGGGTCACGGTTGCGCCGCTCCCCATCCGCCCAACCCGTCAGGTGAACTGAGCTTACGCCTCCACGCCGAACACGCTGCGCAGATAGGGGTTCAGGAACTTCCCCTGCGGATCAAGCGCGGCACGCGCTTTCAGAAAATCATCCCATTTTGGATAAAGCGCGGCGAAATCGTCAGCCTTCAGTGTACTGATCTTTCCCCAGTGCGGGCGGCCTTCATATTTTCGGAAGATCGGCTCGATCAGATTGAAATAGGGCTTGTAATCTTCCTCGTGATAGCGATGGATCGCAATGGAGCAGCTTTCGCGCTCATGGAAGGGGCTGAGCCAGCTCGTATCTGCGGCTGTGGTGCGATATTCGATGGGGAAGAAGACTTCCACATTGTTGCTCTCAAGCGTCTCGATGATTTCAGCCAGAGCTTTCGGCCCCGCCTCGCGCGGCAGGTGATACTCCATCTCGTTGAAGCGGACATTGCGCTCCGTGGCGAGCGTCTTGTGGGAGAAGTCCACGCGCTCTTCAGGCTCGATGCCGCTCATGATGGTCTGGATCAGCCAGCGCCGTGTTGACGGGGCCCAGCCAAGCCATTCCTGCAGCATCTTGAGCTGCATCAGCCCTTCATCATCTTCGTTCACGGGTTCGGGCGTTTCCGGATCATCCGTCTCATCATTGGTGATGCCGATGGCCATGCCGGAGAAGGGAACATAATAGAACTCGAAATTGCGATGCGTCTTCCACCGCTCCGGGGCCGCTTCGAGCATGTCTTCGATCGGCTCGATCCATGTGCGCCGCTTCAGCTTGTAGAGCGGGCGTGCCTGCATCGTCACTTCCGTCACGATGCCGAGCGCGCCGAGTGATACGCGGGCCGCCTGAAAGATGTCGGCATTGCGTGTCGCGCTGCACTCAACCGTTTCGCCCGACGCCGTGACGAGGCGAAGGCCGGTAACGAAATCGGAAAGCGAAGGAAGCTCTGCACCTGTGCCATGGGTGGCTGTCGCAATGGCGCCTGCCAGCGTCTGCTTGTTGATGTCCGGCATATTGTCGAGCGCAAGCCCGCGCTCGGCGAGTTCGCCCGCGAGCGCGCCAAGCCGGGTGCCTGCACGAATGGTGGCGCGATGGCTTGTGCTGTCATGCGAGATGACGCCGCTCAGCCGGTCGAGCGAGAGAATGGTGCCGTCAGTCGGCACGAGGGGGGAGAAAGAGTGTCCGGCGCCCACCGCGCGGATCGGAGCGGGTGCGGTTCGGATGAGGTCTGCAAGTTCCGCTTCGCTTGCGGGTGCCGCCCGCATCGCGGGGGTGCAGCTTTGCCCGCCCGACCAGTTCTTCCACGGAATGACGCGCGGTTCCTGCGCAAAGGCGCTGGTGAGGCTGGCAGGGATCGTGCCCACTGCCGCAAGCGCGGAGGCGGAAGCGGCGAATTGCAGGAGGTTCCGGCGGGTGATTTTCATTCTGCTGTCTCTCCGGCTGCGTTTTCCGGGGCGGGTGCCGCCATGAAGCGGGTCAGCGCCATGAAATCATTACCGTCACATTCGATGCACTGGCCAAGCGGCGGCATGCCGTTGAAGCCATTGACGATGCTTTCAAGCAGCGCGTCCTCGCCCTTTGCCAGACGGGGTGTCCAGGCGGCGGTGTTATGGGTAAGGGGGGCGCCGGTTGCTGCGTCTTCATGGCAGGTCTTGCAGCTATGCTGGTAAAGTGTCGCTTCACGCTCATTCAGCGTGACGGGAGCAGATGCCGTGTCCCCTTCACCGCAACCCGCCAGCATGAGCAATGCAATGCCTGCCACTGCGGCTGCGAGCCGCTTTCCCCCGTTCCTCACGCCATCCCCCCTTAACCCGTTGCCGGTCAGATTGCCTGCGGCTTTTCCGCCAGCGCCATGTAATTAACATCCGTGTCGCGGCCAAGCGACCATTTGTCGGTCAGCGGATTGTAGCTCACCCCTACCAGTTCCTTGAGGGCGAGGCCGGCGTCCGCGATGCCGGTTTCCATTTCGTTCGTAGTGATGAACTTCTTCCAGTCATGCGTGCCGCGCGGCAGCCAGCCCAGCACATATTCCGCGCCGACAATCGCCAGCGCATGGGCCTTGAGCGTGCGGTTCAGCGTCGCGATGAAGATGAGGCCGCCGGGGCGGAGCATGGAGGCGCAATCCTTGAGGAAGCGCATCGGATCGGCCACATGCTCGATCACTTCCATATTGAGGATGACATCGAAGGTCTCGCCTGCTTCCGCCAGGGCTTCTGCCGTAGTGCAACGATAGTCGATGTCGAGCCCCTGTTCGGCGGCATGGACGGAGGCGGTGGCGATGTTCTTTTCCGAGGCGTCCGCGCTCACCAGGGTGGCACCCAGCCGGGCCATCGGCTCGGAAAGCAGCCCGCCGCCGCAGCCAATATCGAGAAAGCGCAAGCCCTCGAAGGGCCGCACGGCCTTTTCATCAAGGCCGAAATGGGTGCAGGTACGCTCGCGGATATAGGCAAGGCGGGTCGGATTGAACTTGTGAAGGGGGCGGAACTTGCCGTTCGGGTCCCACCATTCGGCTGCCATGGCGGAAAAGCGGGCGATCTCCTCGGGATCGACGCTTCCCATATTTTTTCTGTCAAGCCGCGTATCTGTCATGCCGGTCATTATATGAGGGTTTCCCTGCGTCCTTAATGCTTTCGGGCGGTTTTGCGCCTGTTGCGGCCCTGCTCTTGGGCCTGTATGTATGGCCGCGCCCGACCGTGCGGGTCCATCCGTCATCCGGTCATCATAGAGGGCGCCATATAACAACGTATGGCCCTGTCTGGTCCAGCGTGCCGGTCTTGAGGCGCGGGGCCGGTGAAGGGAGAGTGGGACAGGCGATGGCCAGACTGGTCATGAAATTTGGTGGCACTTCGGTCGCGAATGTCGAGCGCATTCGGGTCGTGGCGGCCCATGTGAAGCGCGAAGTCGATGCGGGCCATGAGGTCGCGGTTGTGGTTTCCGCCATGGCAGGCGCGACGAACCAGCTTGTGAGCTGGGCGCGCGAAACGGCCCCGCTTCACGATGCCCGGGAGTATGACACGATTGTCGCCAGCGGTGAGCAGGTCACCATCGCGCTCCTCGCCATCGAGTTGCAGCGCATCGGCATTTCGGCCCGTTCCTGGCTTGGCTGGCAGATCCCCATTCTCACGGATGGCACGCATGGTGCGGCCCGTATCCGCGAGATTGATGGCAGCGAGCTTGTCCGCCGCATGGGCGAGGGGCAGGTGGCCGTGATTGCGGGTTTCCAGGGTCTTGGCCCCGACAACCGGATCACGACGCTTGGTCGTGGCGGTTCCGATACGAGCGCGGTTGCCATTGCCGCTGCCGTGAAGGCCGATCTCTGCGACATTTATACGGATGTGGATGGCGTCTATACGACCGATCCGCGTATCGTTTCCAAGGCGCGCAAGCTTGACAAGATCAGCTACGAGGAGATGCTTGAAATGGCGTCGCTCGGCGCCAAGGTGCTCCAGACCCGTTCCGTCGAGCTTTCCATGGTGCATCGCGTGCGGTTGCAGGTTCGCTCCAGTTTTGATGCACCGGATGCGCCCCATATGCACTATGTGGCGGATGGCAAAGGTCCCGGTACTCTTGTTTGCGACGAGGATGAAATCGTGGAACAGCAGGTCGTGAGCGGCATCGCCTACTCCAAGGACGAAGCCAAGGTGACGCTCGTCAAGGTCGAGGACAAGCCGGGCGTGGCAGCACGCATTTTCGGCCCGCTCGCCGAAAACTCCATCAATGTCGACATGATCATTCAGAACGTGTCGGACGATGGAAAGAACACGGACATGACCTTCACCGTGCCGCAGGCCGAGCTTGCCCGCGCCGAAGACGTGATCCGCAAGGCGCAAGCCGAGATCGGCTTCCAGGAAGTGCGGACCGATACGAATGTGGTCAAGGTGTCGGTCATCGGCATCGGCATGCGCAGCCATACGGGCGTGGCGCAGACCATGTTCAAGACACTGGCCGAAAAAGGCATTAACATCCTTGCGATCACCACATCGGAGATCAAGATCAGCGTGCTGATCTCTGCCGAATATACCGAACTTGCCGTGCGCGCCCTGCACACGGCCTATGGTCTCGACGCCGAATAATCGGGGGGTACATTGAGCGTCGTCATGAACCGTAAACGCTGCAAACAGGATTGGGACTGATGTCGGGCTCCGTTGGTGGTCCGCGCATCCTGCTCCGTCGGCTGCGTGAGGTCATGGCGGAGCCGGAAAGCGCACAGAAGCGGCTCGACAAGATTGTCGTGCTGATAGCTGCCAATATGGTGGCGGAAGTGTGCTCCGTCTATCTCATGAACGGCGCGCGCGAGCTGGAGCTGTTCGCGACCGAAGGTCTGAAGCCCTCTGCCGTTCACACCACGCGCCTGCGCGTCGGCGAAGGTCTTGTCGGCGACATTGCGGCCCATGCCCGCCCGCTCAATCTTGCGGATGCGCAATCCCATCCGGGCTTTGCCTACCGGCCAGAAACGGGCGAAGAAATCTACAAGTCGCTGATGGGCGTGCCGATCCTGCGGAGCGGCAAGGTCGTGGGCGTGCTTGTCGTGCAGAACCGCACGAAACGTCATTACACTGAAGAAGAGGTTGAGGCGCTCCAGACCGTTGCGATGGTGCTGGCTGAAGTCATTGTGGCTGCTGATCTTGTCGGCGAGTCGCAATATGAGGCCGGCCTCAAGCAGATCCGGTCGCATCATATTGTCGGCACCTCCTTCACGGAAGGCATTGCGCTTGGTCATGCGGTTCTGCATGAGCCGCGTGTCTATGTGACGAAGCTCATTGCGGAAGATACCGAGCTTGAGCTGAACAGGCTCGAGCAGGCGGTCTATGCGCTGCGCGGCTCCATTGACGACATGCTGGAGACGGAAGATCTCAGCCATGCGGGCGAGCACCGTGAGGTGCTTCAGACCTATCGCATGTTTGCAAATGATCGCGGCTGGCTTCAGCGGATGCTGGAGGCGGTGCGGACGGGCCTTACGGCGGAAGCGGCGGTCGAGCGCGTACAGAACGACACGCGCGCCCGGTTGCAGCGGGCGGCTGATCCCTATCTTCGTGACCGGCTGCATGATTTCGATGATCTCGCGAACCGGCTGCTCCGCCAGCTTACCGGTGTGACGCTCGCCTCGCTGTCGGCGAACCTGCCGAACGACGCCATCATCATCGCCCGCAATATGGGGCCGGCCGAACTTCTCGATTATGACAAGGACCGGCTGCGCGGTCTTGTGCTGGAGGAAGGTGCGCCCAATGCGCATGTCTCCATCGTCGCGCGCGCCTTCGGCATTGCGACGGTCGGGCGGGCGGAAGACATTCTCGAGCATGTCGAGCCGGGCGATGCGATTATCGTCGATGGCGATACGGGCGAGGTTTATCTGCGCCCGTCGCAGGAAGTGATCGCTTCCTATTCGGAAAAGGCCCGCTTTCGCGCCCGCAAGCAGGAGCAGTACAAGGCCCTGCGCGGGGAGCCGAGCGTTACGCTCGATGGCGAAAAGATCGACCTCTATGTAAATGCCGGTCTGCAGGTTGACTTGCCGCATCTGAACGAAGCGGGCGCTGAAGGGATTGGCCTTTTCCGCACCGAGCTTCAGTTCATGATCGCTTCCACCTTGCCGTCGCTGCGCGACCAGATCGAGCTGTACACCGCTGTTCTTGACGCGGCGGGCGACAAGCCGGCCGTGTTCCGCACGCTTGATATTGGCGGAGACAAGATGCTGCCCTACATGAACCTCGCTGCGCTCAAGGAAGAAAACCCCGCGCTTGGCTGGCGCGCCATTCGCATCAGCCTCGACCGGCCTGCGTTGCTGCGCCATCAGGTCCGCGCGCTGCTGACGGCGGCGGCGGGTCGGTCCTTGCGGGTCATGTTCCCCATGGTGGCGGAAGTCGCCGAATATGATCGCGCGCGAGCGCTGGTGGACAAGGAACTCGCGCGGCTCGACAAGTTCGGCAAGGAGCGTCCGGCTCATCTCGAGATCGGCACCATGCTCGAAGTGCCGGCGCTGGCCTGGCAGCTTGATACCTTGTTGCCGAGGGTCGATTTTGTCTCGATTGGCTCGAACGACCTTTTGCAGTTCCTCTTTGCGACCGACCGGGGCAATCCGCGCGTCGCCTCGCGCTATGATGTGCTGAGCCCGGCCGTGCTGAGCTTCCTGCGGCATATCGTGCTGAAGTGTCAGGAGCACAAAAAGCCGCTGACGCTTTGCGGCGAGATGTCGGGCAAGCCGCTTGAGGCAATGGCGCTGATGGGGCTAGGCCTGCGGCGGATTTCCATGTCACCGGCGGCAATCGGACCGGTCAAGATGATGCTTCGCTCGCTCGATACGAGAAAGCTGTCGGCCTTCATGGAAGGGCTTTATGGCGTGCCGGACCGCAGTGTGCGCGAGCAGCTTGCCGCCTTTGCTGAAGAGAACGGCGTCATCGTCTGACAGGGATGATCGCGATCTGAATGGAGGGAGTTCGGTTCAGATTGCATCCATCTCTTTCGCAATCATGAAAAAACCGGCTCGGATCATGGAGTTGGGGCAATCTCAGGTTGCGATTTGTCAATAGATTTGTTTTATTCTCGACTATCGATTGCAACTGGGTATTGGTGCGTTTCGGCTGTGCTGGGGGTAGGGCTGGCTGAAAACAAGTACCCATGGCGGTCCTGCGGGGTCTGGGGTCCTGCAGATATTGAGATGGCTCAACTCGGGAAGAGCCCGGATAGATGAACAAAGTCACCATGCTTCCGACGGGGGACAACGGGTCGGAACCCCGCCGCCGACTGCATCTCAGAGATATAACCAACGAAGTGCCGCTTGAGGCGGAATCCGTGGGTGCGGAACTGCGCGCCGCGCGTCTGCGCCGGGGCGAGGACATTCGCAGCATCGCCCAGTCGCTGCGCATCCGTCGCGATCAGCTCGAAGCGCTGGAAGAAAGCCGCTATGACGCGCTGCCCGCGCGGGCCTATGCGGTCGGTTTCGTTCGTTCTTATGCGGAATACCTGGGCCTCGACAGCCGTCATGTCGTTGAGCGCTACAAGGCAGAGCTTGATCGTCAGGAGGCCGTGAGCGCGAGCAATCTGCATTTTCCCGATGGCAATGCCGAGGAAGAGCGCCGCCTGCCGCGCGGCACCGCGCTGATCGTGGCGCTTGTGGTGGGGGCGGGCATTTATGGCGGCTGGCTTCTCACAAAATCGACCGACGAGATGATGGCCGCGCGCGTTGTCGAGAGCGCGGAAAAGGCTGTGCCGTCACCAGCGGCTGTTCGTGGCGACAGCGCCTCTGCGGCCACGCCCCGCGGCGGCATGGTTCCGTCTGCACCGGCTCCGCTGACGCAGTTTGCTCCGGCGGGCGCGGTGTCGCCCGAAGCCGTCTATGAGCCGGTGCCGGTCACCGATGCGGAAGCCGCGCTTGAAGAAGAAGCCGCCGCAGAAGCCGAAATTGCCATGCTGCCGCAGGAACAGGCGGCGCAGGTTCTGCCACCGCTGCCCGAAGGCACGCCCTACGGCGCTGAAAATGTGGATGGCCGTGTTGTTGTTCGCGCGCGTCGCGATGGTGCCTGGGTCCGCATCGAGGATGGTGAAGGCCGCGTTCTCATCGAGCAGGTGCTGAAGGCGGGCGACAGCTATCGCGCACCGCGCGTGCCGGGGGTCATCCTTGTCGCGCGGGATGCGAGCGCCTTCGAAATCCTGCTTGATGGCACATCGCTTGGTCTTGCTGGTCCGCCCACCCTTGTTCTCACGGGTAAGTCGCTCGATGTGGAAGATCTGGTCGCTTCCCTGCCGAAGCCGCCGGTCGATGAGACGGCGGAAGCAGCGCTCACGGGCACGGAGCCTGCGACAATTGCCGATTAGGCGGATGGTCGCGGTGGCGTCATAATTCTGCTAAGAGAAGGCCTGATGGTGCGGTTTCCGGCATAAGAGCCGGGAACGGTTCCATGATTGCCGATCATTCGAAAGGTGGGCGGGCGCTTGCCCCCGCCACGATAAAATGAGCATCAGACCCTGGCGCGACATTATTCGCAGGCCGAGCCGACAGATCCGTGTGGGGTCTGTGGCTGTAGGTGGCGATGCGCCGATTTCCGTCCAGACGATGACGAATACGCTCACTTCCGATGCGAAGGCGACGATCGAGCAGATCCGCCGCATCGAGGAAGCGGGCTGCGATATTGTGCGTGTCTCCTGTCCTGACGCGGCGTCCACAGCCGCGCTGAAGGAGATCGTGCGTGAAACAACGATCCCGATCGTTGCGGATATTCATTTCCATTATAAGCGCGCCATAGAGGCGGCCGAGGCGGGGGCGGCCTGCCTTCGCATCAATCCGGGCAATATCGGTTCAGCCGAGCGCGTGCGTGAGGTGGTGCAGGCGGCGAAGGATCATGGCTGCTCCATCCGCATCGGAGTCAACGCCGGTTCGCTGGAGCGCGACCTTCTCGAGAAGTATGGCGAGCCTTGCCCCGAGGCAATGGTGGAAAGCGCGCTTGATCATGCGCGCATCCTGCAGGATCACGACTTCCACGAATTCAAGATCAGCGTGAAGGCGTCAGATCCGTTCCTTACTGTCGCTGCCTATCAGGCACTTGCCGAGGCGATTGACTGCCCGCTTCACATCGGCGTGACAGAAGCAGGCGGCATGCTTTCCGGCACGATCAAATCATCGGTCGGGCTTGGCATGCTGCTCTGGAGCGGGATTGGCGACACGGTGCGCGTTTCGCTTTCTGCTGATCCGGTTGAAGAAGTGAAGGTTGGCTTCGAGCTTCTGAAGTCGCTCAATCTTCGTCATCGCGGCGTGACGATCATTTCCTGCCCCTCCTGTGCGCGGCAGGGCTTTGATGTCATCGGCACGGTGAAGCTGCTTGAAGAGCGGCTTGCGCATATTTCGACACCGATGACGCTCTCCGTCATTGGCTGCGTGGTGAACGGGCCGGGCGAGGCCGAGCAGACCGATATCGGTTTCACCGGCGGCGGTGCCGGGTCCGGCATGGTCTATCTGTCGGGCGTGACGGACCACAAGCTCAGCAATGACAGGATCGTCGATCATCTTGTGGAACTGGTCGAGGCGAAGGCCGTGGAAATCGAGAAGGCGCGTGCCGAAGAAATGGCCGCCGAGGCAGCCGCGCAGCCGCGCGCGCTGGCGGGGGATTAGCGAAGCTGCGTGATGTGTTCAGCGGAACCTTATCCGCTCGCAGCCTTTTCCTTATCTCCCGAAAGTTTTTTCCATGATCCCCGAAGAAAAACTGCAAAGCGTCATCGCCCGTTTTGAAGCGGTGCAATCTGAAATGAATGCGGATATTTCCCGCGATCGTTTCGTGCAGCTTTCAAAGGAATATGCGGAGCTTTCGCCTGTGGCCGCTGCTATCGGCACACTTCTCGCGGCGCGGCGTGAATATGCAGAGACCGAGCAGCTTCTCCGCGTGAAAGACATGGCGGAGATGGCGCGCGAAGAGATGGAGCGGCTGAACGCGCTTTTGCCGGAGCTTGAGCGCGATGTGCAGATCATGCTTCTGCCGAAAGACGCGGCGGATGAGCGCAACGTCATTCTTGAGGTGCGCGCTGGCACGGGTGGCGATGAGGCCGCGCTTTTTGCAGGCGATCTCTTCCGCATGTATGAGCGCTATGCCTCGATACAGGGCTGGAAGGTCGAACTCATCTCCGCCTCGGAAGGCGAAGTGGGCGGCTACAAGGAAATCATCGCAGGCATTTCAGGGGCGGGCGTTTACGCGAAGCTCAAGTTTGAATCGGGTGTTCACCGCGTACAGCGCGTGCCGGTAACGGAAGGCGGCGGACGTATTCATACATCGGCGGCAACGGTTGCCGTGCTGCCGGAAGCCGAAGAGGTTGATGTGGAGATTGATGAAAAGGATCTCCGCATCGATGTTTTCCGCGCGAGTGGCGCGGGCGGGCAGCATGTCAACAAGACGGAAAGCGCCGTTCGCATCACCCATCTGCCGACGGGCATTGTCGTCTCGCAGCAAGACGAGAAGTCGCAGCACAAGAACAAGGCGCGCGCGATGCAGATTCTGCGTGCCCGTATTTTTGATGCAGAGCGCGAAAGGCTCGACAGTCAGCGTGCGGCGAGCCGCAAGGGGCAGATCGGTTCGGGCGACCGTTCGGAGCGCATTCGCACCTATAATTTCCCGCAAGGCCGCGTCACCGATCACCGCATCAACCTCACCCTGCACAAGCTCGATCAGGTTCTGGAAGGCGACGGGCTTGGCGAACTTATCGATGCGCTGATCGTCGAGGATCAGACAGCGCGACTTGCTGCAATGGAAGAAGAAGCGTGATCATCGAAACGCGCGATCATGCGATGCGAATGCTCGGCTGGCGGCTGCGTCAGGCCGGGTTTCCGACGCCGGAGCTTGACGCGCGCCTTCTTGTGCAGGGTGTCACGGGTGCGAGCGACATCGAGATGCTGCGCGAGCCGGGCACTCGTATGACAGAGGCAGAAGTCGCAAAGCTCGTCGAATATGAGCGCCGCCGTTTCGCGGGCGAGCCTGTGTCGCGCATTCTGGGCGAGCGGGAGTTCTGGGGGCTTACCTTCGCCGTTACTGCCGCGACGCTTGATCCGCGCCCTGACAGTGAAACGCTGATCGAGACCTCGCTTGTGCTGCTCCGCGATGTTTCGGACCCTCGCATCCTTGATCTCGGGACGGGAACGGGCTGCCTTCTCCTCGCGCTGCTGCATGAGCGCGCGGATGCAACCGGCCTGGGCGTCGATCTGTCGCCGGAGGCACTTGACGTTGCGCGCGCAAATGCGGCGCGGCTCGGTCTTGCCTCTCGCGCGACGTTCCGCGCGGGCAACTGGACGGAAGGGCTTGATGAGCGATTTGATCTCGTCATTTCCAATCCGCCCTATATCCGTCACGATGATATTGCGATGCTTGAGGTAGAAGTGCGCGAACATGATCCGATGCTGGCTCTTGATGGCGGCACGGACGGACTTGATGCCTATCGGGCGCTTGCCGGT
>NZ_JBATWS010000472.1:0-2264 GCF_049672805.1 Parvibaculum sp. | reverse complement strand
GTACAGGACATCGATACGCCGGATGACTGGCGACGCGCCGAACTGATGTTCAGGGCGCTCAGCGAGAACTGAGCGCGGATCGCGCCGCTTTTTCGAGTTTCGGCAAAAGCGCCTGAAATGCGCCGAGATGCGCGATGCGGTGCTGCGCCTCATACCCCGGAGCCGCCTTCACATCCTTGTGCATGCCGGTAAGAACGCGAACCGTCTGCGCGCCTTTTACATTGAGATTGACGAAATCCTTGGCCGGGTTGTCACCGACATAAACAAGCTGCGGCCATGCCGCCTTTTCCGCCGCAAGAATGCGCTCAAAGCAATAGGTTGAAGGCTTCGCGCGCGCGACACCATGACGATGCGTGATGAATACCTTTCGGAAAAGCGGCTCTATGCCGAGCGCCGCCACCTTGCGCGCCTGCGTGATCTTGTGCCCGTCCGTCACGAGATAGAGCGGATAGCCGCCAAGGGCCGCGAGAAGCTTTTTCGCGGCAGGGTCGAGTTTCAGATCGGGCGTGTGATGCCGGTAGCGCTTTACACATTCCTGCACGAGAGTGCGGCTGATCCGGCCATGCGACGCAAGCCAGTGATCAAAGATCGCACCGCGCCCCTGCGTGTCGAGAACCTCCACCATGAAGCGAAAGGAAGCATCGGCATCCCAGCCGAATTGCTGCTCCCCGAAATCGGCCACGGCGCGAAGCCCGCTCTCCACATAGAGGCGTTCATCGTAAAGCGTGTCGTCGAGATCAAAGACCAGAATCATGGACATGAATGTCAGCCGGCAGGCGGACCTGCTTCACCTCGCCCGCCACTCTCTCGAAAGGATAGAGCGAGAGATCATCACCCGCCGCTTCAAGGAGGCTCCAGTAGAAGATGTCGAGCCCCGCAGCAATGGAGGCCGTGGAAGCGCCGCCAAAGCGCGTATTGCATTCGATGATGTGAACACCGCCTTCCGCATCAATCAGCGCCTGCAACACCGCAGGACCGCGCAGCCTGAGGGACGAGAGAACATCGCGCATGACATTCTCGATCCCGGCATCGCGGAAAGTGGTCGTGACCTGTGACTCGCCATCAACCACGCGGTCGCGGCGCCGAAGAACAAGCCCCTTCACCTCATGCGCCTTGTCCATCCACGCATCGACGCTGATTTCATAGCCCTCGACAAGGGGCTGATAGATCGGCGCGCTGAGGCTCTCGCCATGCGCAAGCGCGACATCACGCGCAAGACCGAGGCCGATGGAGCGCGCACCTGCACCAAAACGCTCTTTCACTACATAGCGCGCCGCAGGAAGCTCATCGGGGTGAAGCGCCGCGGGAATGAAGGGAAGCCCTTTCGCCTCGCCAAAACGTGCAAAGGCGAGCTTGTCGAGGCAGGTCTCCACGCTTTCGAGCGGCGAGACAATGACCTCTATCCCGTTTTCGGCAAAGAACTGCCGATACTGTGCCCAGAAAGGGAGCTCTCCATCCCGTGTCGGAATGATGAGGCGGATGTTCCGCTCCCGACAGCCTGCGAGAAGCACATGAAGCGCCTCTTCCGTGGTGCGCGGCATTTGCCAGAACGCATCCGCCACATGGCGCGACAGGGCTTCTGCATCGAGATCGCCTGCAATCACGCGGGATGAGGGATCAAGCTTCTGCGCCGCCGCCTGCACCGCTCGGATAAGCGGCACTTTTTTCGAGGCGCTGCTGACGAGAATATTGCCGCCTGCGGGCGTTTCCACCGTCGCGCGCGCGGCCTTGTCCTTCTCATGCCGGATGATCTCGGGGATTGCGCGCTCAAGATCATACTCCGGCATCCAGCCGATCGCGGCCTTCCATGCCGTCATGTCGGCCTGCGACGCTTCAAAGGCAATGTCAGAAGGCGCTTCTTCCGCCTGCATGTCCGGGAAATGAATGCGGAGAATATCGACAATCTCCTGCACCCGCCGCGCGCGACCCGTGCCGAGATTGATAATGCCGGTGACATCCTGCTTCTCGGCAAGCCGGATCAGCCCTTCGGCTGTATCTGCTGCATAGATATAGTCGAAGAGACCTTCTGGCCGATAAACGGTGATCGGCTCGCCCGCAAGAAGCGCGCGCACCCAGCGCGAAATCACGTCGCGCGAATTACGTCCATAGCCGCGATAGATCCGCGCGCAGGCAGAAGTGAAGGCATCCGCGCGGAAACCCGCCAGAAAGCGCAGCTCGATCTCATGGCCAAGTTTCGCCATGCCCGTCAGATTGCGCGGCAGAACCGGATCCGTTTCGCGCAGCGCCACGGCTGCGTCCTGTGG
>NZ_JBATWS010000471.1:0-3784 GCF_049672805.1 Parvibaculum sp. | reverse complement strand
ATGTCGAAATGAACATCATCGCCAAAGATGCGCTCGACCAGCGCGAGGCGCTGCGCGCGCTTCCGCCCATGATCAAGGGCTATCTCCGGGCAGGCTGCTATATCGGCGAGGGCGCGGTGATCGACCGCCAGTTCAACACGACGGACGTGCTGATCCTCTTCCCCGTCGCACAAATCTCCGACCGCTATCGCACAAAATTCGGCGCGAAATACGGAACGCCGAACAAGGAGGCGTGAGGGCACGGGAGGCACACTCCCCGCTTTCCATCCTCGTAAAACGCAAATGGCCCGGACAAGCCGGGCCATGTGCGATTTGATGCGAGATAAGGGCGGTCTTATCTGTAGAGATTATACGCCGCCAGCGCTGCCATGTTCACGAGGTCGGAGACGGTCGCCGTCATCGGCACGATCTGCACCGGCTTCTTGAGGCCGACGAGAAGCGGGCCGATCTGCGTGGCACCACCCATCACACGCAGCAGCTTCGTCGAAATCGAAGCGGCGTGGATCGCAGGCATCACAAGCACATTCGCCGTGTCGCTGAGGCGGCAGAAGGGGTAGAGCGCCATCGTCTCATGGTTGAGCGCGACATCGGCTGCCATCTCTCCATCATACTCGAAATCGACATTGCGCTTGTCGAGAATGCGCACCGCTTCGCGCACCGTCGAGGGGCGCTCATGCTGATGCGTGCCGAAGCTTGAATTGGCAAGCAGCGCGACGCGCGGTTCATAGCCGAGACGGCGCGCGACTTCCGCCGCCTGCACCGCGATGTCGGCAAGCTCTTCCGAAGTCGGCATCTCATGCACGTTGGTGTCGGCAACAAGCACGGTGCGCCCGCCCGCAATGATGAGCGTGACGCCGATAGGGCGCTTGTCATCCACCACATCGATCACGCGGCGCACTTCTTCAAGCGCGACGGAATAGGTGCGGGTCACGCCCGTCACCATCGCATCCGCATCGCCGAGTTCTACCATCACGGCCGAAAAGACATTGCGGTCATTGCTCAGCAGGCGGTGGCAGTCGCGATAGAGATAACCGTTGCGCTGCTGCTTCTCGTAAAGGAAGTCCGTGTATTCCGGGATCTTCTCCGAGAGACGCGCATTGCGAATGTCGAGGCCGACACTCGCATCAAGGCCGATCTGCTGCAACGTTTCGCGGATCTGCTCTTCGCGGCCAACAAGGATCGGATGACCAAGACCCGCATCGCGGAAGGCGAGTGCTGCGCGAATGACGCGCTCTTCCTCGCCTTCGGCAAAGACGACGCGCTTCGGATCGCGCCGCACCTTGTCCATGATGACTTGCAATGTGCCAGCCGTCGGGTTGAGGCGCGCCTGAAGCCGGTTCTTGTAGGCTTCCATATCCACGATGGGCGAGCGGGCAACGCCTGAATCCATCGCAGCCTTTGCGACGGCAGGCGGAATCTCGCGGATGAGACGCGGATCGAAAGGCACAGGGATGATGTATTGCGGACCGAAACGCGGACGCTCGCCCTGATAGGCGGCGGCCACTTCATCCGGCACGTCTTCGCGCGCAAGCTGCGCCAGTGCCTCGGCACAGGCGATCTTCATTTCCTCATTGATTGCACTTGCACGCACATCAAGCGCGCCGCGGAAAATGTAAGGAAAGCCGAGAACGTTGTTCACCTGGTTCGGGTAGTCGCTCCGGCCCGTTGCGATGATCGCGTCATCGCGCACCATCGCCACTTCTTCCGGCGTGATTTCGGGATCAGGATTGGCCATCGCAAAGATGATGGGCTGCGGCGCCATGGAGGCGACCATCTTCTGGTCGATCGCGCCCTTGGCGGAAAGGCCAAGGAACACGTCTGCCCCGACCATCGCTTCTTCAAGCGTGCGTGCATCAGTGGCCGTAGCATGGGCCGACTTCCACTGGTTCATGCCCTCGGTGCGGCCCTTGTAGATCACGCCCTTGGTGTCGCAGAGGATCGCGTTTTCATTCGGCAGGCCCATGGCCTTGATGAGTTCGAGACAGGCGATGCCCGCCGAACCCGCGCCGTTCACCACGACCTTGATGTCCCTGATGTTGCGCTTCGTCAGATAAAGCGCATTGATCAGCCCCGCAGCCGTGATGATCGCGGTACCATGCTGGTCATCATGGAAGACGGGAATGTCCATCAATTCGCGCAACCGGCTTTCGATCACGAAACAGTCGGGCGCGGAAATATCTTCGAGATTGATGCCGCCGAAGGAAGGGCCGAGATAGCGCACGGCATTGATGAAGGCATCCACATCCTTCGTATCAATTTCGAGATCGATCGAGTCGACATCCGCAAAGCGCTTGAAGAGAACGGCCTTGCCTTCCATCACGGGTTTGGAGGCAAGCGCCCCCAGATCGCCAAGGCCAAGGATCGCCGTGCCGTTCGAGATCACGGCAACGAGATTTCCCTTGCTCGTATAGTCATAGGCGGCATCCGGGTTTTCCGCGATGGCGCGCACGGGCACCGCAACGCCGGGGCTGTAGGCGAGCGACAGGTCGCGCTGTGTCGCCATCGGCTTGGTGGGGTTGATTTCAAGCTTTCCGGGCTTGCCCTGGGAGTGGAAGAGGAGCGCTTCCTCATCCGTAAACTGGCGGCGCTTTTTGCTCATGTCTCTCTGATCCGGCGTGATCGGCGGCGGGCCTGAGCACAGGGCCCGGTCCCGGAGCCCGCTTTTTAGGCTGGCCTCCGCGCAATAACAAGGGAAGTCCGTTTATTTTAGGTGTCTGACCCCCTTTGGGCGGCTTTGAGAGGTGATTTGCCCCTCTCTCCCGCCTTTTCGCGAGGGCGGGTTCTGCTACTCTGCGCCCGCCATGAAAGCCGATATGTCTGACAGCGCCCCCATTTCCACCTCTGCAAACAGGCCCGACGCCGCGCCTGCGGCGGCTGCTACGCCTATGATGGCGCAGTATCTGGAGATCAAGGCAGAGTGGCCGGAGGCGCTGCTTTTCTACCGGATGGGCGATTTCTACGAGCTTTTCTTCGATGATGCGGTCGCCGCCGCCGAAGCCCTCGACATTGCGCTCACAAAGCGCGGTCGCCACATGGGCGAGGATATTCCCATGTGCGGCGTGCCGGTTCATTCCCATGATGTCTATCTGGAGCGCCTGATCCGCAAGGGCTTCAAGGTCGCCGTCTGCGAGCAAATGGAAGACCCCGCGGAAGCAAAGAAGCGCGGCTCGAAATCCGTTGTCGCCCGCGCCGTGCAGCGGCTCGTCACGCCGGGCACGCTGACGGAAGAAAGCCTGCTCGATGCCCGCTCGCATAATTATCTGGCGGCGCTGGCGCGGGTCGGGGCCGAGGAGGCGCTGGGCCTTGCCTGGGCGGATGTCTCGACCGGCGAATTCGCCGTGACCTCCCTTGCGCCGGGAAATCTGGCCGCAGAACTCGCAAGACTCGCACCCGGCGAACTTCTCGCCCCCGAAGGATTCGCGGAAGACGAAATTCTTGCCCAATGCGGGGCAACCATCACCCGCCTGCCCGCGATCCGCTTTGATTCGGGCAATGCCGAGCGGCGGCTCAAGAGCCATTTCGCCGTCTCCGCGCTGGAGGGCTTTGGCAGTTTCGCCCGGGCGGAACTGGGCGCAATGGGCGCATTGCTCGACTATGTGGAGCTGACACAGGTGGGCCGGATGCCCGCCCTCTCCGCCCCGCGCCGCGTTGCCGCCAGTGACACAATGGCGATTGATGCGGCGACCCGTGCAAATCTCGAACTGGTGAGAACGCTTCAGGGGGAGGCCACCGGCTCACTGCTTGCGACCATCGACCGGACCGTCACCGGCCCCGGCGCGCGCGA
>NZ_JBATWS010000470.1:0-5684 GCF_049672805.1 Parvibaculum sp. | reverse complement strand
CGATGAGGGTGAGGCCAAGGCTGATCCACATTACCCGCCGGAAGGGGGCCGAGAAGATTTCCCTGAATGAACGCAGCGCATCGGACAGCATGGGTCTCTCCTGCTTCAGTCTCACCCTAGGCTAGAGCGCCTCCCGCCATGCCGCAATGTTGCGGAAAGGCTTCTGCGCTTTGGACATATGGCATCACTTCCCTATACTGCGGCCCCGCGAGCGACCTGTTTCAGACCCCGGAAATCCCAGAGGATCATGACCGATATAAAGTATGACGTGGCGGGCATCGGCAATGCGCTGGTGGACGTGATTGCCAATGCGGACGACAAGTTCCTGATCGCCAATGGCATCGAGAAAGGCGGCATGACGCTGATCGATGATGCGCGCGCGGACGAGCTTTACGGGAAGATGTCGGCTGCGGTCGAAATGTCTGGCGGCTCCTGCGCCAACACAATTGCGGGTCTTGCCTCGCTTGGCGGCAAGGGTGCCTTTTTCGGCAAGGTGAAGCAGGACCAGCTTGGCGAGGTTTTCACTCACGACATCCGCTCGCTCGGCGTGCATTTCCCGGCCTCGCCCTCGCAGGAGGGCGCACCCACGGGCCGTTGCCTCATCATCGTGACGCCGGATGCGCAGCGCAGCATGAGCACCTATCTCGGTGCCGCGCAGAAGCTGACGCCGGACGACATTGACGAAGACACGATCCGCGCTGCCGCCGTGACCTATATGGAAGGCTATCTCTGGGACGAGCCGGGCGCGAAAGACGCCTTCCTCAAGGCTGCGAAGATCGCACATGAGGCCGGTCGTCTCGTTTCGCTCACCCTGTCAGACAGTTTCTGCGTGCACCGTTACCGCGACGAGTTCCGCCGCCTTGCGCGCGAGGAAGTCGATCTTCTCTTTGCGAATGAAGCGGAAATCCTCTCGCTCTATCAGACAGACGTGTTCGACGAGGCATTGCAGCAGGTCCGCAAGGATTGCAAATACGCAGCCCTTACCCGCTCCGAGCAAGGCTCGGTCATCGTTGCCAATGGCGATGTGCATGTGGTGGGTGCGGAGCGCATCGAGAAGGTTGTCGATACGACGGGTGCGGGCGATCTCTTCGCTGCCGGTTTCCTCTATGGCTTCACGCGCGGCAGGGACCCGGCGACATGCGGGCGGCTTGGCGCAATGGCGGCTGGCGAAGTGATCTCGCATTACGGCCCCCGCCCGCAGGTCTCGCTTGCCGAGCTTGCAAAGGCAAAGGGTCTTGCCTGAATCAGGATTCGTCTTTGCCGGGCGCGACCCGGCAAGCCAGGAACGCGCGTGGAGCAAGCCGTCTGGATGTCCGGATCAGGGTCGGGCATGACGGGTTGGCGGGGGAGGTTTTCAAACAGGCGTCGGGCGCGCGTTCACAACTTTCTAAGATACACATCGCGGATGCGGTGATCGTCGCCCTTGCGCAGGATGAGGTCGGCGCGCTGGCGTGTGGGCAGCACGTTGCGGTGAAGATTGGCGAGGTTGATCGAGGTCCAGATCGCATCCGCCGTCTTGATCGCTTCTTCTTCTGACAGTTTTGAATAGCGGTGGAAATAGGCCGCAGGGTCTTTGAACGATGTTCTCCGCAGGCTGAGGAAACGCTCGATATACCAGCGCCGGATCGCTTCTTCATCCGCATCGAGATAGATCGAGAAGTCGAAAAAGTCCGACACAAAAGGCTGCGGCTCGTCGCCCTCGGCAGGCTTCCAGGGCTGCAACACATTGAGCCCTTCCACGATCAGAATATCGGGCTGATCGACAGAGATTGTCTCGCCCGGAAGAATGTCATAGGTGAAGTGCGAATAGACCGGCGCTTCCACGTGCGGCACGCCGCCCTTCACATCCGACAGGAAACGGATGAGCCGCTTGATGTCGAAGCTTTCGGGGAAGCCCTTGCGCTGCATCAGCCCGCGCTCTTCCAGTACCTTGTTCGGATAGAGGAAGCCGTCGGTCGTAATGAGATCGACCTTCGGATGGTTCGGCCAGCGCGCAAGCAGCGTGCGCAGGATGCGCGCCGTGGTGGACTTGCCGACGGCCACCGAACCCGCAACGCCGATGATGTAGGGCACCTTGTCCTGCACGCGGCCCAGAAAATCCGAAGTGACGCGGTAAAGTTCCTGCATCTCCCCGACATAGAGATTGAGAAGCCGCGAGAGCGGCAGGAAGATTTCCGACACTTCATCAAGCGAGATGCGCTCGCCGAAACCCTTCAGCTCTTCAAGTTCGGAAGCGGAAAGAGGCAGCGGTGTGTCCTGACGCAATCTCCCCCATTCCTCTGCCGTGAAATGGCGGAATGGAGAAAGAGACCCGTTTTCCTCGGGCTCCTGGGCAACAACTTGCGACATGGAATTCGCGCTCCCGTTTCAGCGCTCGGCGCGCGAGGCTTTTTCGTCGAGACCGGAGCGGCCTTCACGCCGCTCAAGCTCGGCATAGACATCCGCCGGATCGACGTCCAGCGCGGCAAGAAGCACCAGCCAGTGATAGAGAAGATCGGCGCTTTCGCTGATCGCCCCCTTCCGGTCGCCGCTCGTGGCCGCGATCACGGTTTCCACTGCCTCCTCGCCCAGCTTCTGGGCGGAAGCGGAGACGCCTTTCGAAAGCAGCTTCGCCGTGTAGGACGATGCCGGGTCTGATCCCTTGCGGGAAGCGATCACCTCGAAAAGGCGGTCGAGCTGTGTTGCATCGGTGGCCATGGGCCATCTCCGGGCGGTTATGCGCCGCTCGACCGGGGGCGAAAACCTCCGCGCGGCGGCTTTGCGTAGCAGATTTGGGGAGAGGAAACCAGTGGTGGAAGCGCGCGCCGCGTTACACCGTTATGGGCGGCCGGCTGCGCTCAGATCCGGGTGGACAGGCTGGTCCCGTCCAGCGCGCCGGTTTTTGCGCCTTCCTGCCGCGCTTCCTTGAGGTCTGCGCCGCGCAGATCGGCCCCGCGGAGATCAGCGCCCTTGAGATTGGCGCGCAGCAGGATCGCATTGCTGAAATCGGCAGCAGCGAGAACCGCATTCTCGAAATTGGTATCGGCGAGGATCGCATCGCGGAACTGCGCGCCTGCCAGCACCTGCCGCGAGAAATCATGGCGGGAGAGGTCCATATGGGCGAAATCGGCGCGGTCGCCCTTTTGCTGGCCGGTCTGAATCCATTCGAGATGGGCGGCCAGAATCTTTTTCATGCGCTCCGGCGCGGGCGCTGGGCGGGGGCGTGTGGCAAGCATCATGTTACCGCCCGTAATCGTCTCCGCATCCATCACCGCGCGGCGGAAATCAGCGTCCGCCAGATTGGCCCCTCGCAGCTCCACGCCTTTCAGTTCTGCCCCCGCAAAGCTTGCGCCCCGCAGATCAGCGCCTTGCAGGCTTGCGCCCGATATGGCGGCACCCTCGAAATCGGCATCAAGCAATTTGCATTCCGACATATTGGTGCCGTACATGCGCGCGCCGCGAAAGGTTGAGTTCTCGCGCCCGCTGGCGCCTTTGGCGCCACGGCGGATGACAGCACCGCGTCGCAGATCGGCACCGTCGAGCTGCGCTTCCGTCATCTCTGCACCGGCGAAGTTTGCGCCGCGCAGATCGGCGCGGGAGAAATTGGTGCGCGTCATGTTGGAGTGGTCGAAATTGGAGCCGAAGAGATTGGCACCCATGAAGCGCGCGTCCTCGAGATTGGCGCCCGAGAAATCGCAGCCGATGAAATGACCATGCGCGAAATTGAGATTGCGGAAGTCGAGGCCGGAGAGGTCGCATTCCTTCATCACGACGCACCAGCCATTCGGCACGCCCTTCAGATAGCGCTCATGCAGTTCCGCAATGCGTTTCAGCGCCTCCTGCCCGATGCGGCGACAGACCAGCGCATTGTCGGCGGTCTTCTTTGCAGCAGGGGTCGCGGGCATTTCATCTGCCTGGCGGGACGCAATCTGGGAACGGTCTGACATCGGCACGGAATCCTGAACGCAACGGGGTGCGCGGCAGTTAACAAACAGGCGGATGCCTGCATCCTATCGCCGGACAAACTCACAACTTCTTAACAAAGGAAAGCCGGGCCCGCGAAAACCGTTTAGCATTTTGGTAACGATCTTCTGGCCGCGTCAGAGCCGCATCGGCAGGCCCGCTTTGGCCATATAGGCCTTGGCCTCGCCGATCGTGTAATCACCGAAATGGAAAATGGAGGCAGCAAGAACGGCACTCGCATGGCCATCGCGCACGCCTTCAACCAGATGGTCGAGATTTCCGACGCCGCCCGAGGCGATCACCGGCACGGGCACGGCATCTGCGACAGCGCGGGTGAGCGCAATGTCATAGCCCGATTTCACGCCGTCGCGGTCCATCGAGGTGAGGAGGATTTCACCTGCGCCAAGCTGTGCCACTTTCTGCGCATATTCCACCGCATCAATGCCGGTCGGCTTGCGCCCGCCATGGGTGAAGATTTCCCATTTGCCGGGTGCGACCTGCTTTGCGTCAATCGCAACCACGATGCACTGATTGCCGAATTTGGCGGAAGCCACGCGCACGAAATCAGGATTGAAAACGGCAGCCGTGTTGATCGACACCTTGTCGGCACCGGCAAGGAGAAGCTGGCGCACATCTTCCACCGTGCGCACACCTCCACCCACGGTGAGCGGCATGAAACATTGTTCTGCCGTACGGCGTACCACATCGAAAATGATCGCGCGTTCTTCATGGCTCGCGGTGATGTCGAGGAAGCAGAGTTCATCTGCCCCCGCCGCATCATAGGCGCGGGCTGCTTCCACCGGATCGCCTGCATCGCGCAGATCGACAAAGTTCACGCCCTTGACGACGCGGCCATCTTTCACATCAAGGCAGGGAATGACGCGAGCCTTCAGCATCATTGCGCCTTTCCAAGAAGCGCGAGCGCCTCTTTCGGATCAAGCCGTCCGTCATAAAGCGCGCGACCGGAGATCACGCCTTCAATGCCCGCGCAATTTGCATCGATGAGTTTCTTCAGATCCTCAATCGAGGAAAGGCCGCCCGACGCGATGACGGGAATGGAAATCTCGTTTGCGAGTTTCACCGTCGCCTCAATGTTCAGCCCCTGCATCGCACCATCGCGGTCGATGTCGGTGTAGATGATCGCGGCAACGCCTGCATCCTCGAAGCGGCGCGCCATGTCGAGCACGGTGAGGTCGGAGACATCCGCCCAGCCTTCCGTTGCCACGCGCCCGCCCTTTGCATCGAGGCCGACAGCGATGCGGCCCGGAAATTTCCTGCAGGCTTCGATCACGAGATCGGGATTCTTCACAGCCGCCGTGCCGATGATGACGCGGGCGATGCCTTTGGTCAGCCACATCTCGATGGTAGCGAGATCGCGAATACCGCCGCCAAGCTGCGCGGGCACCTTGATCGCGCCGAGAATGCTGTCCACCGCATCCGCATTGACGGGGCGGCCTTCAAAGGCACCGTTCAGATCAACCAGATGGATATAGCCGAAACCCGCTTCCTCGAAGGCGCGCGCCTGCGCGGCCGGATCGTCATTGAAGACGGTCGCGCGGTCCATCAGGCCGTGCACGAGGCGGACGCATTGCCCGTCCTTCAGATCGATTGCGGGGAAAAGGATCATGTCTCTACTTTCGCAGTCGGGGACGCCATTTCAGGAAATTGCCGATCAGGGCAAGGCCGAGCGCCTGGCTTTTTTCAGGGTGGAATTGCGTGCCCGCCATATTGTCCTTCGCGAC
>NZ_JBATWS010000469.1:0-5319 GCF_049672805.1 Parvibaculum sp. | reverse complement strand
GCACTCAAAGGCGCATATTCGCCCCGCCGAAGCAGGCGGTCTGTCCAGTCGCCCAGTGTGTCGCCCACGGCCCATGCGAGGATGCGCAGACGGCTCGGCTCCACATCGGGCCGATAGGGGCGGTCAGCGCTTGCGTCATCCCGGATGGCGCGGGGCCGGGCGCGGGCGCCCTGCTGATAGCGGCGCTCGGTTTCTTTCTCTTTTTCCCGCGGTTCGCGGGCGAGCCTTGCGCGCAGCCAGTCATAGGCGGTGCGAATATCGGCAAGCGTGGTGTTGGTCGCAAAAAGGGTGAGCGCCAGCGCAAGCGGGCCGATGACGAGGGCGGTAAGCGTGTAGGCCGCGCCTTCCCCTGTCAGCGGTGCGAAAAGGCTGAGGCCGAGCGCTGCAAGTGCATCGCCCAGCAATCCGCCAAGCCCAAGGGCGAGCGGCCAGAAGCCGAAACGCGGCAGGACGCCGAAGAAGGCGGCGGCGGCAAGTGTTGCGGCAAGCCATGCGGCCACGCGAAAGACGATGTGGTTCATGCCGCGATGGGCGAAGGCGCGCACACCCCAGACGAAAGGCGGCAGCAGCAGGATGAGGCAGGCAAGGCCGAGTGTCTGGAGAAGAATGTCGGCGGTGTAGGCGCCGGTGAGGCCCATCCAGTTGCCGGGCGCGCGGGTGGTTGCGTTGTTGAGGCTCGGATCATCCGCCGACCAGCTCACCACGGCGAGAAGGCCGAACAGGGCAATGCCGATCAGCACGAAGCCCGCGCTTTCGACAAGCCGGCGCGCAACGAAATCATGGGCTGCCGGGGGCAACCAGGTAAGCGGATTGACGACCCACTTCCTCACGCGCGGATTTCTCCCCTTCGCCGCGCGGCCGCTTTTGGCCGCTTGAGTGCGACGCGGTGCGGGCGGCTTTTTGGTGCCTGCGCTCCGTGCCGTCTTACCCTTTGCCCCGCCGCGGCGTGTTTTCGCGGATGAGCCGATCACAACACCTCCGCAATGCGCGAGAGGGCTTCTTCCGTTTCCGCCTGGCTGCCCACAAGGGCAACGCGGATATAGGCTGTGCCCGGATTGCCGCCGGGGCCATAGGGCGAATCTTCGCGCGAGAGATAGGCTCCCGGCAACACTTTCACGCCGCCTTTTGCCCAGAGGTCGCGCGCGGCCTCCTCTCCGTTGCCCACATCGAGCCAGAGAAAGAAGCCGCCGGCGGGGCGGTAAAAGCCGAAGCGATTGCCGAGACGGCGTTCTGCGGCGTCGAGCTTTGCGCGATAGAGATCGCGGTTCGCACTGGCATGGGCGTCATCGGCCCAGCAGGCGGCAGAGGCGGCCATCAGCGGCAGGGGCACCTGCGGCCCCGCAATGTTGCGGAAGGAGCGGAAGCGCATCATCAGCTTTGCCTCGCCCGCGCAGAAGCCCGAGCGCAGACCCGGCAGGCTGGAGCGCTTCGAGAGCGAGTGGAAGACGATGATATTGGCAAAAGGATCGCCCGCCTTGCGCCTGTTTTCTTCATGCAGGGAAAGGGCTGCGGCCAGTGCGCCGGTGGGCGGCTCGCGGTCATAGATGTCGGCATAGCACTCATCAATGGCGAGTGTGATGTCGTGGCGACGCGCAAGCGTGATGAGGTTTGTGAGGTAGTCCTTGCTCGCAACGGAGCCCTGCGGGTTGGCGGGGCTGCAGAAATAGATCATCGCGGTGCGGGCGAGGAGTTCCTCCGGCAATGCCTCAAAATCAGGCAGGAAGCCGTTTTCGCGTGTCGCGGCGATATAGACGGGCTCCGCGCCTGCGGCGAGCGCCGCAGCGGCGTAGCACTGGTAGAAGGGGTTCGGCATCAGGATCGCGGGACGCTTGCCTGCCTTTGCGGGCGGCGTCGCAATCTGGGCGATGTTGAACAGCGCCTCGCGCGTGCCGTTCACGGGCAGGATCTGCATTTCGGGATCAAGGGCGCGGTCCTTGCCGATATGGGCGGCAATGCCATAGCGCCGGCCGAGCCAGCCTGCGACGGCCGCGCGAAACTCCGCCGTACCGATGATCGGCGGATATTTGCCGAAAAGCGCGGCATTCCGGGTGATTTCTTCGGTCACAAAGCCCGGAAAGGCGTGTTGCGGCTCACCCAGCGACATGATGAGCGGTGACTTGCCCGGCTCCAGCCCCTCGATCAGCGCATTGAGGCGCGGAAAAGGGCTGTCCGGGAGGCCATCGAACCGGGAAGAAGAGGCGCTCGCTGTCTGAAGACTTGCCATGAGAGGCCGCGAAAATCCTGTGACGCGCCGGATTCGCGCGGAAAATACGCGGAAAACCGGGGAAACTACGAAACGGCGCGATCTTAACCATGGGGGCGGAAGCGGTCCAGCCCCGCACGGCACCACAGACGGTGGAAAAAGCTGTGGAATTCCCGCGTCTTATCCACACAATTGGAAGCAAATGCTTAAGGGGCCGTTAAGAATTGGCGCGTTGGGCCTCTCAAACGAAAAAGAGCCCGTGGGGGGAACCACGGGCTCAGTCGGGTCACGCGCCCCATAACGGGTGGCAGAGGGCGGTGGCCGTGGGAGAGAGCGGGGGCCGGAGGCAGCCCCCGCCCAGAGAGATGCGTCAGGTTCTCGTGAACTCGGGATAGGCTTCGATGCCGATCTCGGCCTTGTCGAGGCCCAGCATTTCCTCTTCCGGCGTGCAGCGGATGCCGATGGTGAGGCGGAGTGCGAGCCACAGAACAGCCGAGGTAATTGCCACGAAGAGGCCGATGGAGATCACACCCGTTGCCTGCACCGCATAGCTTGTGTCGGCATTGGTGAGCGGCACGGCCATGGTGCCCCAGATGCCGCAGAAAAGGTGGACCGGCACGGCGCCGACCACGTCGTCGATGCGGAGCTTGTCGAGGAGCGGCACCGTCAGCACGACGATGATGCCACCGAGAGCGCCGATGCCGAGCGCCCAGCCGAGCGTCGGGGCGAGCGGTTCGGCGGTGATGGAGACGAGGCCGCCGAGAGCGCCATTGAGCGCCATGGTGACATCGACCTTCTTGTAGAGGAGCTGCATCAGCACGATGGCCGCGACCACGCCGCCACAGGCAGCGATATTCGTGTTGATGAAGACGGTGGCAACAGCCTGTGCATCAGCGACCGTGCCGATGGCGAGCTGCGAGGCGCCGTTGAAGCCGAACCAGCCCATCCAGAGGATGAAAGTGCCAAGCGTGGCAAGCGGGATGGAAGAGCCAGGAAGCGGGTTCACGCCGCCGCCCTTGATGTACTTGCCGAGGCGCGGCCCGAGAATGATCGCACCCATCAGCGCGGCCCAGCCGCCCGTGGAGTGAACGATGGTGGAGCCGGCGAAGTCGGAGAAGCCCATTTCGCTCAGCCAGCCGCCGCCCCACTGCCAGGAGCCCTGGATCGGGTAGATGAAGGCGGTGAGAAGAAGCGTGAAAACCATGAAGGGCCAGAGCTTCACACGCTCAGCGACCGTGCCCGACACGATGGAGGCGGCTGTTGCCACGAAGACGACCTGGAAGAACCAGTCTGACGCCGCTGCATAGCCGGTGCCATCGGCGGCAACGCCGCCTGAATCATCCACGCCCCAGATGGCGAGCGATCCGAGGAAACCGCCATCCACGCCGGAATACATCAGGTTGTAGCCGACGAGATAATAGGCGATGCCTGCAATGGAGAAGATCGCGATGTTCTTCGTGCATTGCATGGCGACGTTCTTCGAACGGACTAGCCCTGCTTCGAGCATGGCAAAGCCCGCTGCCATCCACATGACGAGGAAACCGCCAATCAGGAACAGCAAAGTGTTGAAGATGTAGGCGATTTCCGGTGCGCTGAGGCTGAAGGCTTCTTCCGCCCCGCCTGTTTCCTGCGCGAACGCAGGTGCCGTCATGGCGAGAAGGGCGAGAGCCCCCGCTGTCGCCCGGCTTGCATATCTTCCAATGTTACTCATCTTTCCTCTTTCGTTTGAGGGTTGCCTTCCCCAATCGGCAGTCATTCGGTCCGCACAGGGATCAAATGGCGTCCGCATCCGTTTCGCCGGTGCGGATGCGCAGGACCTGCTCAACCGACACCACGAAAATCTTGCCGTCGCCGATCTGTCCGGTTTTCGCGGCATCGCTGATTGCGTTGACGACGGCATCAACCTGATCGGAGGATGTGACGATTTCGATTTTCAGCTTGGGCAGAAAGTTCACGGCATACTCGGCACCGCGATAGATTTCGGTCTGGCCTTTCTGTCGGCCATACCCTTTGACTTCGCTCACCGTCAGACCCTGAATGCCGATGGCGGTGAGTGCTTCGCGCACATCGTCCAGCTTGAATGGCTTGATGATCGCCATGACGAGCTTCATTTGATTTCCCTCTTTTCTCTGCCGCCGGGGGCGGTGGCCGCCGGCTCCGGGTTGTCCTTGCTCTGCGAGTCTGCCGCGTGAAGCAGCGCGCGAGGACGCAGGGCATATCTCTGCTACTCAAGAACCGTGCCGAATTGCCCGGACGCAAAAATCCTTGTGAATCCGCGGTATTTTTGGGTCCGGTGTGATTTGTCTCTGCGCTCTGAGAGGCGCATTGCCCGATGAAAAGCGGCTGATGCACAAATTCTGTGCAACTGCACAAGGCCATTCATCCGTAGACAGATTATATCCAAAGAAAAAGGGCGCTCCGAAGAGCGCCCTCGCTGTTGTTGATCTGCCTTGCGGATCAGTGGATCGCTTCACCATGCAAGCTGATGTCGAGGCCTTCCACTTCTTCCTGCGGCGAGACACGCAGGCCGAAGAAGAGGCGGGTGATCATGAGCAGCACGAAGGTGCCGATGGCGCAGTAGATGATCGTGGCGATGATGCCCTTGATCTGCACGCCGACCTGCGCCCAGTTGCCGTCGATCGCACCGACCGGCACATCTGCACCCGTGATCGCCGCCGTGGCGAAGACACCGGTGAGCACGGCACCGACAATGCCGCCGATCGCGTGAACGCCGAAGACGTCCAGTGCGTCGTCATAGCTGAGCGCCCGCTTCATCGTCGTGGAGGCGAAGAAGCAGATGACGCCGGACGCAAGACCGATGAAGAACGCGCCCGTCGGATCGACAAAGCCGGCTGCCGGAGTGATCGCAACGAGACCGGCAACGGCACCCGTGGCAAGGCCGAGCAGAGTGGGCTTCTTGTGGATGATCCATTCGACCACCATCCAGCTCACAGCCGCCATTGCGGTTGCGATCTGCGTGACGGCGAGCGCCATGCCTGCGCCATTGTCAGCGGCAAGCTGCGAACCGGCGTTGAAACCGAACCAGCCGACCCAGAGAAGCGAGGCGCCAATCATGGTGAGCACGACATTGTGCGGCGCCATGTTCTCCGTGCCGA
>NZ_JBATWS010000468.1:0-2249 GCF_049672805.1 Parvibaculum sp. | reverse complement strand
GAAGAGGTCGATGGCGTAGATATACCAGTCGCGGGTGGCTGCCACGAGTTCATCGGAGGTCGGCGGCGTCGCACGCTTGTGCCAGCCAAAGCCGTTTACCGCCATGTTGATGCCGCCCAGCTTGGCAACGACATTGGGGCAGGTGGCAAGCTCCGCCACGTCACGCTTCCATTGGGCGAATATCTCTTCGCGCTTGCCTTCATAGTGGCCGATGCCGAGCGGACCGCCGAAATGGTCGAAGATGATTCTTGTTTCAGGATGCGCGCGGGCGAGCGCCGTGAGTTCGGGAATCTGATGGTGGAAGAGCCAGGCATCGAAGGAAAGCCCGTGATCCTTGAGCCGCGCAAAGCCTTCGCGGAAGGCGGGCAGGCCGAGCAGGCCTTTGGGTGGATGGGTATGTGAGGGACGGATAGCGGGGCTGTCATCAAAGGCGCTCGCGTGACGGATGCCGCGAAAGCGGTCGGGCGCGCGGGCGATATGGGCTTCCAGTACTTCATCCACCGCTGCGCCAAGCTGCAGATCGGCAAAGCCGACAATGGCGGCGGCAACACGGGTTTCGCCGAAGCCGCCGCTTGCCGATTTCGCGGCGATGCCGTTCACATATTCCGTCTCGCCAATGGGCTTCAAGGCGTCCGGCCCGTCTGCGCGATACATGGCTGCGCATTCAACAAAGACGGTAGCGCGGATGTTGTGGCCCTGAGAGAGATCGGCAAGCAGCTCATCCAGCTCATAGCGGGAGCCGGGGTGGTCCCAGAGATGGTGATGGGGGTCGATGATCGGAAGGTCAGGCTCCAGCGCCGCTTCCTTCACCTGCGCGAGCCATTCCGGATTTCCTGCCATGTTCATCCTCCCGTTTCCGTTTGGAAGGGAGAGTGACACCAGCGCGCAGGAGAGGCAAATCGGCTGAGAGCGTGGAAATAAAAACCCCGCCAGCGACTTCAGCGGTGCGCATGGCGGGGTTGAAACGTGGAGCGTGGCGAAGGGGGCCTAGCCTGCCTTTGCGTGCTTCTTGCGCTCGTTCGGATCGAGGTAGCGCTTGCGCAGCCGGATCGATTTCGGCGTCACTTCCACCAGCTCGTCCTGCTCGATATATGCGATGGCCTGTTCGAGCGTCAGCGGGCGGGGCGGCGTCAGGCGCACGGCCTCATCTTTCGAGGTGGTGCGGATGTTGGTGAGCTGCTTTGCCTTGAGCGGGTTCACGATCAGGTCATCTGCGCGCGAATTCTCGCCGATGATCATGCCTTCATAGACCTTCACGCCGGGTTCGATGAAGAGGACGCCGCGCTCTTCAATGTTCCAGAGCGCGTAGGGCACGGCCTCGCCTGCGCCATTGGAGATGAGCACGCCGTTGCGACGGCCTTCGATCTCGCCGCGCCAGGGTTCATAGGCGTGGAAGATGCGGTTCATCACGCCGGTGCCGCGCGTATCGGTGAGGAACTCGCCGTGATAGCCGATCAATCCGCGCGAGGGGCAGTGGAAGATGATGCGCGTCTTGCCCGCACCTGTCGGGCGCATATCGATCAGTTCGCCCTTGCGGCCGGAAATCTTCTCGATGACGACGCCGGTATATTCGTCGTCCACATCGACGGTTGCTTCTTCGATGGGTTCGAGGCGATTGCCGTTTTCATCCTCACGATAGAGCACGCGGGGGCGCGAGATCGACAGTTCGAAGCCTTCGCGGCGCATGTTTTCAACGAGCACGCCGAGCTGCAATTCGCCGCGGCCTGCCACTTCGAAAGCATCGCGCGTTTCGCTGTCGGAGACGCGAATGGCGACGTTTGATTCCGCCTCGCGCATCAGCCGCTCGCGGATCACGCGGGACTGCACCTTGCTGCCTTCGCGGCCTGCAAGGGGGCTGTCATTGATCGAGATGGTGATGGAGAGGGTGGGCGGATCAATCGGGAGTGCGTCGATCGCGTCCGTCACGGCAAGATCGCAGATCGTGTCGGCAACCGTACCTTCTTCGAGGCCCGCAACGGCGACGATGTCACCTGCTTTTGCCTCTTCCACGGGCACGCGCTGGATGCCGCGGAAGGCGAGCACACGGGTGATGCGGCCCTTTTCGATGGTTGTGACCGTGCCGTCCTTCGGCTTGCGGAGCACCTGCACCGGAAGGTTCGGCTTCACCGTGCCCTTTTCAATCCGTCCCGTGAGGATGCGGCCGAGATAGGGGTCGCTCTCGATGGTGGTGACGAGCATGGCGAAAGGCGCGTCGCGCGAGCCGTCATTGAGCGCGGTCGGCTCGGGGA
>NZ_JBATWS010000467.1:0-7504 GCF_049672805.1 Parvibaculum sp. | reverse complement strand
GTACGGACGGTTCCATGCATCTCGGGATGCAGGCTGAGCAGGGCATCGAAAATCTCCGGGTAGGCAGGGAACGTTTCTCCGGCCTCGCTGACCGCCTGCCCGCGCATAAAGCGATCGCTTAGCGAGTCGACGACCTTGCAATTCGTATCCGCGAGGACGATGACAGGCAGTCCCTGAGAGCGGCGGCGCTCGACCTCTTTGAAAAGAATCGCAAGGCAACGAAGCCTGTAGAGATCGAGTACATCCGTGTGCTTGTCACGCAGGCGGACATTGCATACGAAAATCTGCCGACCGGTTTGTTCCCCCGCCTCATTGAGTTCGTTAAAGAGACAATAAATGTAAAAGAGGCCGCCGCCCCCCGGTTGATCCTCGGGCACGGGAACATCGAACCATGTCATGCCCTGATCCCCTTCAACGGGCCGCCAGCGGTCGCGCCGGTAGAAGAGGGGGGTAGAATCACCGATCTGCGGATTGGACTTGCCGCTGTGATTGAGCACGCCATAGTCGATCCCGCGCTCAAGCAGCGTGCTCTGAAAGAAACCGACGGCATTATATTCGGGCTTCGTGTCGGTGTGGCAATGTTGCAGGCCGAAGAAGTCGTACTGGCCTTGCTCGATCATATCGACGGTGATAAAGCGCCGAACCTTCCAGCCCGGCTCGCCAGGTTTTCCGGCGAGTTTCATCAGATCCTGCTGCTGCCGCTTCGTCGCCATTGCGCTGAAGGTCATCACCCGTATGTCAGGGTCAGCCGGCGGTCTTGTCTCCTTTTTCGCCGCGCTGGCGGGGGTAACGATGCAAAGATCGGGGAAGGCCTTCTCGATCTTTTCGATGGCGGCCTGATCTGCGAAAGATTGATAGACGCCGATATTCTCTTTTGATTTTTCGGGATCGAAGAACTTTCCGACTGAATGAGCGCCCGCAGCGTCCATGCCGAGCCATTCAAGAAGTTCGGCGCGTTTCTGGGGCTGGGTGACGAAGACTTCGAACTGCACAAAGCGGATCCGGCCGGTTGCCTCGGCGAGAGGGCGCCCGCGTTCGAACTGCTCCAGCAGTTTCCGCAATTCTTCGATATAGACATCCACACCCTTCTTCCAGCGGCCTCGATCGACATGGGTGGCATACATGTCTCGCGGATCACGGATGACGACGACCATTCGCGCGCCCGAAATGTCTGCAATCAGATCAGGCGTCCAGGCGCGAATGACGCTGTCGAACAGCATGTAGCGGGCCGTGGGATGGCAGAGCCGGCACAGATGTTGCTGCACGTCAGCCATGCTGCGTCCGAGAGCAGAAGTCGGTTTCTGTTCTATCGCCTGACGCACAAAACGAGAGAGCGCTTCGTCGAGAGCGGACAAGTCTGCTCCCGGCGACATCAGCGAGAGAAGTGATTTCTCATAGACCTGAAGTGTTCTCGCCCCGGCTGTGCGCATGGAGATGCCGAGGAACTGCTCCGCAATGAAGGCGCGTGTCAGCCGGAGACGATCCCGCTGTGACGTCGCCTCTATTACCTTGTCATAGGTTGACGAACTGCCATGCATGAAGCGCGCGCGGTTCCAGAAGGGCTTCGCGCCGCGCTGCTCAAGAAGGAAATCCCGGACGGCGCTTGCGCCTGACCATTGGAAGCCGGAACAGAAAACGGGGATCACATCAGGTTCGGCGTTCGATTCAGTCTCGGCAGCAATGGCTGACGACGAATCCGAGGGAGGCGCGTCCAGCAGGGCGTCGAGCGTTTTCGGAAGAATGTCAGCCACGTTCCAGCCGGAGCCGTAAACAAGCTCGATAGCACGGCCTATATGCTCTTTCGCGCCATCCCTGTCGCCTTTGAATGCCTTGGCGAGTTCTGTATTCGCCTCAATCAGCGTCGCAGCCAGTTCGAGCCTGCTGCGTATGCGCTTTGCAGCGGCGGAAAGCTTCTTCTCGGGAATTGTGTCGAGATATGCCCGCGCGCGTTCATGGTCATCGAGATGGAAGTGGATGATGCCAAGGGCTTCCCGCACCCTGATCTCTTTCGCCGCCGCCGGAAAGCGTTTGCAGAGCTCGTTTCCTGCGTCGAGTGCCTGCTGATAAAGACGAAGCGGCAGGGCGAAATCCACGATCATCATCCAGTGGTCGGGCTGGAGCAGCTCTGCCTCCTGTTGCAGAGCCGCGATCATCATCCTGTAAACGCGGCTGCGCTCGAGCTCTGCATCCTGCCGGACGGAGTGAAGATCGTTTTTAATGTGCGGGGCGATGGCAGCCAGTTCTGCGACGCGCTTCTCGCCCGGCAGCTTCTGCCAGTCCTTCAGCCCGGATTTCAGCGCGCGCTCCCAGCCGGATTTCTTGCTGTTGACACGCACCCATGAGGCCGTTCTGAGGTGGCTTTCCTGTTCCCCTTCAGCTGTGTCGTTCCCCCGTTGCGTCTGTGCTGCGAGATTGCCGAAAACCACGAGAAGCTTTCTGAAAACCATTGTGAGGGCAGTCCGTTCGTCAGGCGTCAGCATCTAGTCGGCAACGGCGCGGTTTCCCATCGTGCCGCTTCGCTGCCACTCTTCATAGACATTGAGATCTTCGACACTGTCGATCTCAAACCAGCCGCCGTGAACAGGCACGGCGCGGACATCAAGCCCGGTGTCGATCATGCGCTGAATGAATGTGGTCATGTACATATTGTCGAAGCTCTGGCCGTCATAGGTCGCGCTTCGATCAAGCCGGTCAAAGAGATCGCACATGACCGGTATGTGATCTCTCCGAATCTTGATGAGGCCGATATACTGACCCTCTATCTCATCATAGCTTTTGGGCTTGCGGCCGATCTCGATCAGGCGGCCCGTTTCATCAAGGCGCAGCGTTTCGGCGTCGGACAGGGGATCATCAAACCGCCGCTCCCAAAGATCGCGCCAATCCTTGTCGATAACTACTGACACGGGGGCATCACTTTCTATCAGGGCCCTGACAAGAGGGGGCTGATAGACAATGTCGCCGTAACTGATGATGAGACCCGTGTCGGTCGGAAAGTGCGCTCTCGCGGAAAAGAGCGTCTGCACCATGTTCGTCGTTTCAAAGCGCGGGTTCAGGACAATCTCGACCCCAAGGCCTTCAAGCTTCTCTGCCCTGTAGCCGCCGATGACGAGGATGTCATTCACGCCGCAAAGGCGCAGCGTCTCAATGTCCCTCTCGATAAGCGGTTTGCCGAGAAAGGGGACCATGCATTTTGGTCGATCGTCCGTAAGCGGACGCAGTCTTGTGCCTTGTCCGGCTGCAAGAAAAATGACTTTCATGTTCCCGACTTTCCGAGATGGCGCGCCATCCACTGGCGCACAGCTAGATTGGGATTTGTCTCACGTTCCGGGTGCCACATGATTCCGATCCAGGGCAGGGTTTTGTGCCGGAACGCTTCAACAGTTCCGTCTTCTGTCCAGGCCAGTTCATTGAAGTCGGCGGCAAGCCCGCTGCGCGGCAGCGCGTAGTCGTGATAGCTGTTGACGACTTCCGGTGCGGGATCGAGAGGCGGGGCGGGAGCCCAGATCAACCGATGCTCGGTTGCGACATGCCCCTCGACCCGCACAAGCGGGCCGCCTGATACATGCTGCATGAACTGCATGCCACGACATATGCCGAGAACGGGCAGGCGGCGCGCCGCGCAATAGTCAAGCAATCCCTTTTCGAAGGCATCGCGCTCCGGCGCGGGCTTTGTGCTGCCGGGGAGAGCTGCAATGTCGTTGCCCCCCGTGAGGATCACCGCATCGATGCCGATACGATCAAGATATGCCGCATCCACCCGATGGAGATTGGGAAGCGGAATTGCCGCTGCACCGACATCTTCCAGAAGAAGGCTCCAGCGCTGGTCAAGACAATCGCGTCTTTCGCCGATGCCCGGCAAATCTTCAACACGCTGTGTCAGGCCAACTCTCATTGGTAGATACCTTCGATGCGCTGGTTTGCCGGATCGAGATCAGCCAGTCGCGCGCGGGAGAGGCGCTCATAAATCCCTTCGCCTACGCCGATTGCGGCAGGCAAGCCGAATTCCGCGGCCCGGATGGCCATATGCGAATTGGCGCCGCCATACATGGTCACAAGCCCCGCAATGCCCTGGCCAAAGAGCCAGTCATATCCGGGATCGGCTTGCGGGATCAGGATAATGCAACCGGCAAGCTCTTCTTCATCATCCGCGGCCTTGCCATCCGCGCCGCCAAGCTGGCGTATTGGCGCGCGAATGCGGCTGGTGCCGACGAAGTTCGGCTGCGAAGTCCCGTATTCGAAGCAGAGAAAATCTTCCTCTTTGGTGAGAATGGATGGCATGAGGCAGGAAGCTGCCATCTGCCGCTTCTTGAGATTGCTGGCGGCTAGCTCGGAAAGTGATCTGACAAATTCCTCGTCCACTTCGCTCAGGCTGGCATCGAGCAGCATGTTGATCGGGATGTTCGAGAGTTGTGTCCGGTCCAGACCGGCTTCTTCGCCAAAGGATGCGATCTCCTCAAGCGCAAGCGAGAGGCTGCGGGAAAAGCAGAACTTCACATATTCGCGGCCGGCAATCGCATTGCGGAAGAAGGTATCGACAAGTTTTTCATCCGAGGGAAGACCGGCCTTGCCAAGCGCGCCACAGAGGGCGTGCAGCTCCTTTCGCCAGAGCGCGTCATCGCCCACCATATGACCGCCGCCTTCCGATGCTTCACGGACGAGCGGCGCAAGGTAGGTTTGAGGGTCCGAACCATAGGAAGGAGAGGAAATGTCATAGGTGCCCGGGCGCAAGTGACCGTATCGTGCCACGAGGTCGTCGAAGGGCATCCTGCCAGTTGCGACGGCTCTCACATCCGATGAGAACTGGCCCGTCACCGTATCAAGGCTTGCCATGAATGCGTCAACGGCGGGCTGGCTGATGATACCTTCTGACACGGCGGAACGCATCAGGGCGACGGCAACAAAGGCGCTGCGCGCCATATGCGCGAAAGGCAGCGTGCCATAGCGGCGGCAATCCTCAAGCAATAGCCGCGCGCGCTCCAGATGTTTGAGGCCGGGCCTTGCGAGTATCTTTTCCCGGCGTGCCTCCAGAAGAGCAACGGCCTCCATATGCTTCGGCCAGCTATGGAAGGCATTTCCAGTGAGATCGCGCAAGGCATCTTCAAGGCTTCTCACTTCGCCCGGCGAAAAGCCTCCATCGTCGGCAAGCCGCTTTCTCCATTTGTCGAAATCAAGCGTCATGCAGGTCGGCACGACGCTGAACTCCACCTTGTCATGGAGAGAGGGCTGCTGCCTGAGCGAGCGCAGATACCAGGCGACAAGTCGCGCTGCCAGCGCATCATCTATTGCCGCAGGCACGAAGGAAGCAAAGCTCGCGCGCACATCCACATAAGGCCGTCCCGCGAAGGAAACCAGAAGGCGGTGCGGTCGCACATCGCGATAGCCATACTCGGCGCGCTGGGTGGCCCAGATCTCGTCCGTGACAAGGAAGCGGTAGAGGCTGAAGGCAAGGGCACCCGGCGCGGTTCCTATGATCTCTGCCGGGTTCCAGTCCGGCATCACACCGAATACGGGGTCGCTGCAGGGCAGGAACGAAGATGCTTCTGTGGTGGCGCGCCACGTCTTCACCGCCTGATCGAGAGCCTGATTGCACTCTTCATCATTGATACCGGCTCCGGTCCACTCGACAGTGATGGGGCGGACCTGAAAGACATGAACGCGCCCCGCTTCGTCGATGGCAAATTCGACATCAAGCGCATCGTATTGAAGAAGAGATTCCAGTTCCGTGACCGCACTCAGAACATCGCTCAGCGGAGCGGGAAGAAGACGCGCAAAATCGGCTGAACGATGCACCACGCGTGTGTGGTCATCCGTGCTGCGCCCCGAGGTGACGGCTTCCGTATCGCCGCTGCGATCATAATTGATCACATAGTAAGGCGCGCCGCGATCCAGCGTGCGCGTAAAGACCACGCCATGCATCTGCACATTGGCGACCATCGGCTGGATGAGCACCTGATCTTCCGCAACAGCGCCACCATATGAGGCGAAAACTTCGTCGATTGCGCGGCTCAGGTCATCGCCGGGCGACACGTCAAGCAAAGAGGTGAAGACGCCGGCATTCGCGGTCTGGAAGGAATCTTCTTTCCGAGCGCTGCTTCTTACGACGAAGCGGACAGGTCCAAGGGAGTTCTCGATGCGCTGGAGGCAGCCCTTGCGATCCGACACCCATTCCGCATGGGTGACTTTCGCCTGATCCTGAATGATGGAGCGACGCACCTGACCTCTCAGCCGCTCCAGTGTTTCGGCCTTGGTGCCCATCACGAACCGGGCAATGTCGCGGGCTTCGTTCAACTCGGCCCAGTCACCCCTTGCGTCAACGCATCTGACATCAAGTCCGGAGAGACGCAGATGTTCGATCAGCGAGGACATGTTCGCGCGCTGAATATGCGGCGGATAGGGCGGCTCGATCTTTTCAACGGCTTCAAGAGCCGCACGGCGCAGCAGAACGAGCCCGATGAACTCGGCGACGGAATGTTCGTCACCAATGTCGGGGCCGAGTTTCAGCACGCGGTCGCCGTGAAAGATGACTTTCTCGCGCATCTGCAAGTCGGCCCGGGAGCGCCCGATAAAGCGTTGCCGCCAGTTGCTGTCGATGGCGACGCAGACATCGCCTTCTGCTTTGGCGAGCGAATTGACCAGCTCCGGGCGCAGGAGGATGTCGCCGTAGCAGACGAATACGGTGCCATCACGCGGTATGGGAGCCTGCAGGAGAGAGACGGCGCTGCCTGTGGACGCCCAGTTCGGATTTTCCGTGAACTGGAGTTTCGGATATCGGCTCCTTACTTCTTCGACATTGAAGCCGCCGATAAAATGTGTCCGGACGGATCTTTCGTGGAAAGCCGCCAGAACCCAGTCAAGTGCCCGCCCGCTACCTACAGGAAGGAGAGACGAAGGCGTCTCGCCTCGCACCGGCCGCCCGCGCCGAGAACGAATAGCGTGTCGGTTTGCTGCATTGCTCGTGAAGAGCTTCTTTTGACCAATATAATACTAAAGGCGTCGCGGGACGACGCCTTGCCCCTCCACGGACTGAACCCATGTGGAAAGATACATGCCGGTAGAGGTTAGGCAAATCTATTGTCGCCTTTTTCTGCGGGTGGTGGCCTGCGGTCAAAAACAGGAAACCCGCCGCGGCAGTCAGCCGGGCGGGTTTTGTTTTGGGTGATGGTCGCTAGCTCAGGCTTTCCGCATTCGCAGGCGAGGTTCTGCGCCGAAGGCGCAGCGGACATTGTCGATATAGGCGGTCATGCGCGAGAAGCCGTCATCGGTGAGGTCAACGAAGACGCGGCGGCCGTCATTTTCGTCGCGGATGCGGGTAACGAGCCCTTCGGAGACGAGGTCGCTGATGCGGCGGAGTGCCGTTGTAGCAGGCACGCGCGAGGCGATGCAGAGGCTGGAGACGGAGACGCGCTTTCCGGTCAGGCGGGCATAAGTCAGGTCCAGCAGCATGTCCCATGCGGGATCTGAAAAGAGACCATCGGGAAAGTAGTTTTGCCGCGTGGCGCAGAGG
>NZ_JBATWS010000466.1:0-3064 GCF_049672805.1 Parvibaculum sp. | reverse complement strand
CGACAGAACGGCGGAAAAACGCATCGGCTCAAGCCCTTCCACGGCAAGGCGCAGAATTCGGCGGGCGGGCGGCACATCCCGCATTGCCCGCAAGGCCGCACCGCCATTGAAAAGCAACTTCATCGCCGAAATCTCGAACCCGGGCCAGATGGCGGCAGGTGGCAGCGCGTCCCGGCCATCTATCGCGGCAAAGGCGGAGAGATAGTCCTGGCCCGCCCTTGGGTGCCCCGCCTCAAGCCGTGCAAGCTCCCGCAAGGCAAAGCCCGCAGGCCGCAGGCCTGAAGGACCCGCTTTTTCCAGAAGAACGCGCCAGAGATGCGGCGCATCCTCCGCATCGCACCAGAGTTCATAGCCGAGATCGCCCGTCGCACCGGTGCGGCTCACATAGACCGGCATTCCGGCGAGCAACACATTACCGCCTGCACCCGGTGCCAGCGCCTCGATGCCGTCGGCTCCGGCCAGTACGAGAGCAAGCGTCGAAAGCGGCCCCTGCACCGCAAGCCCCGCGAGCGCCGCACTCACATCTTCCACACGCATGCGGAAGCCTTCCGCACTGTCCATCAGCCAGGCGAGATGCGCTTCCTCCGTCACAAGACGGTATTCATCCTCGCCCACGCAGAAGAGCAGCCCGTCCCCCAGTACCATACCTGCGCTTTCGCAGAAGATGACGTGGCGTGCACGGTCCACACCCAGCGGCTTCATGCCGCCGGCGACAAGCCGGTCGAGATAGCGCAGCGCATCGCGCCCCGCGATGCGGTATTTCCGGAGCGGCGAAATATCCATCACCACCGCCGCGGCCCGCAGCGCGCGATATTCCTCATCCGCATTGCTCAGCACCTCCGGCACGGTGTAGCCGTTCCACTCCATCCAGCGGTTCGTGCGGCTTTCTGCGGCGACTTCCAGATGAAGCGGCGATGTCAGCACAGCGCGCGCGAACACCCCATCGGCAGGCACAGGCTCAAGCGGGGCGTGCGCAGCCTGTGCCCGCTCGCTCGTGCTTTCCGTTCGTTCCGTTTCCGCGAAGGCTTCTTCCGTCTGAAGAGGGATTTCCGGTGTCGTCATTTCCCCTCCCCGGCTTTCTCGGCGGCAAGCCAGCCCGGCAGGCAGGTCACACCGCCGCCCGGATGGCTGCCCGCGCCACAGAGATAAAGCCCTTTCACCGGCGTTTCATATCGCCCGAAGGCTGGCGACGGGCGGAAGCCGAGCAGCCTGTCGAGCCGTAAATCCCCCTGATGCCAGTCACCACCGGCCAGCCCATATTTCCGCTCGATATCAGGCGGCGTCAAAATCTCGCCTGCAATCATCGCATCGGCAATGCCGGGCGCATAGGTGTCGATGGTACGCACCACCTTCTGCACGAATATTTCGCGCCGCGCTTCCCAGCCGCCATCCACATCAAACGGCACATGATGCACGATGACAGAGAGAATATGCTGTCCCTCCGGCGCAAGCGAGCGATCGGCAATGCTCGGTACATGCAGCTCCATCATCGGCTCTGAGACGAAGCCGCCTTCGCGGCATACCATCGCCGCTTCATCCACCTCGCGCAGCGAGGGCGCGATGAGAAGCCGCGCGCCCTGAAACTCCGGCGCAAGCCCCGTGAAATGCGGTGCTGTTTCAAGCGCGAGATTGAGCTTTGCGAGCGTGCCCTTGGGCTTTGCGTGACGCAGTTCCATCGCCGGTTGCGTTTCGAGCCGGTCAGCCCCGAGAAGACCGAGCAGGGTCACGCGCGGATTGATACCGGAGATGACAAGCGGCGCGCGCAGCACCGTACCATCGGCAAGTTCCACACCTGCCGCTTCATTGCCCTCTACAAGAATACGCACAACGCGCGCGCCAAAGCGGAGTTCGCCGCCCTGCGATGCAATGGCTGCCGCAAGCGCATCGGCCAACGCGCCCGTGCCGCCGGAAATCTGCCGCAGCCCGCTCCCCTGCATGCGGATTGCTTCGCGCCATACCGCGCGGAAAGCGGTGCCCGGCGCATAGGGGCCTTCCGCACCCCCCTGAATGGCATCAAACGCCAGGGCGCCTTTCAGCAGAGGCGACGTAAACTCCGCATCAAGCCTGTCACCGATGCTTTCGGGCAACGTCTGCATCAGTGATTTGAGCGTGGCGCGACCGGAAAACTGCCCGCGCCAGACAAGGCGGCGGAAAAAGCGGCGCATCGCAGCCGGATCATTCATGTCAGGCGGCGTATCACCGAGCAGCGGCTCAATCAGCGCGGCCTGTGCGCGCAGAAGCGCGACATAATCACGATAGGCGTCCGCATCTTTCGGCAGGCGCGATCTGAATGCGGCAAATTGCTTGCGATTATTCGGCAGCAGCACATGGTTGCCGTCCCTGTCGAGCGCAACAGTCGGCACATCGCGCGCCGCATAGCGAAGCCCATGCCTGGCGAGTTTCAACCCGCGCTCGATACGGCGCGGCACTCCTTCGACGAGATGGGCGACAGCCGGTGCGGCATAGCCCGGCACAATCTGCGATGTAGCTGCCGCACCGCCCGGCATTTCCAGCGCCTCGAGCACCAACACCTTCCGGCCCTGCTGCGCAAGACGCGCCGCAGCGGCGAGGCCGTTATGGCCCGCGCCGATCACGATCGCATCGAAAGTGTTGCCCACGCGCAGCATCGCCTATCTCCTCCCCTTTATGTTGGAGAGAAGTTCAGCCGCCGCGTTGGCTCCCGGCGCGCCCATGATGAAGGGGCCGGGATGCGCGCTTGGCGAGCAGAGATAGAAGTTCTTGAGCGGTGTCGCCGCGCCGCCTTGCCCCGGAAAGGGCCGGTTGGCAAACATCTGGTCAAGCGTCGTCTCGCCATAGGCAAGATCACCGCCCGTGAGGCCGATCTCGTTTTCAATGTCGCCGGGCAGCAGCACCTCGCAAGCGAGAATGCGCGTCTCTATGCCGGGGCTTACTTCCGAAAGCCGCGTTGTCACGAGATCCCGCAGCGCATCGCGGCGATCCGCCGTCCATGCGCCGTCATGCAGTTCTTCCGGCACGAATTGCACCAGCGCGGAAAGCACGTGCTTGCCGGGCGGGGCGAGGCTCGGGTCGATGAGAGACGGGA
>NZ_JBATWS010000465.1:0-1762 GCF_049672805.1 Parvibaculum sp. | reverse complement strand
CGCCTTTGACGAACTTATCAATGATCTCAAGGAGACGATGGGCCTCACCGTTTTCCTTGTGACACATGATCTCGACACGCTTTATGCGACCTGTGACAGGATCGCGGTGCTGGCCGAGAAGCATGTTATCCTCATCGGAACGATTGAGGACATGATGCGTAGTGACCACCCCTGGATTCACGAATATTTTCACGGGCCCCGCGCGCGCGCGGCCTTTTCAGGCAAGTAACGGCCATGGAAATAAAATCCAACAATGTCCTGATTGGTGCTTTTACCATCGCAACGATTGTCGGCATCTTCCTTGTTCTGCTCTGGGTGAGCGGGGTGCAGCTCAACCGGCAATTTGCCTACTACAAGATCATCTTCGACGGCTCGGTGTCGGGCCTCTCGGAGTCGGGAGCCGTGCAATATAACGGCTTGCCGGTGGGCAAGGTAACGGACCTCTATCTGATGGAGCGGAACCCGAACAAGGTCGTCGCGATCATCGAGGTTGATGCGCGCACGCCGGTAAAGGTTGACTCGGTCGCACAGCTTGAATTGTCCGGTCTCACGGGTGTTGCCTTCATTCAGCTCACCGGCGGCAGTCCTGAGTCAGACGATCTGGTCGCAGCGCCAGGGCAGGATTATCCGGTCATCCGGGCAGCGCCTTCCACCTTGCAGGATCTGCTGAAGAGCGGCCCGGAGACGCTGCAGAGCGCAAATGACCTGCTCAAGGAGCTGAACCGGCTGGTGCTGGAAAATCAGCAGACGGTTACTGAAACGCTCGAGAATGTCGCCATTATGTCAAAGGCGATGGCGGACAGTTCGGAGGATGTGAAACTGGCGCTGAAGCAGCTTTCGGAAGCGTCCGTGCATCTCAACAGCGTCAGCCGCAGCGCCGATCAGTTGATGAAGGAAGATGCGCGCGTCTTTCTGAATGATGCGCGCGAGGCGGCTCGTGCCTATCGGGAAGTGGCAGAAGAGCTGGATGCCATTCTGAAGCAGAGCGGGCCGGGCATAGGGGCGGGTCTTGCGCAACTGCCGCAGCTTGTTTCCGAAACGCGCGCGCTCGTGACCTCGCTCGACCGCATCGCAACACGGGCAGGGGATGATCCGGGCCGATTTCTGGTAGGCAATAATGTGCCGGAAGTGGAGGCGAGATAATGGGGCGCGTCATGCTTGGAAAATGGATACGCCACGCGCTTCTCGCGGCGATGATTGCGCCGCTTGGTGCCTGTGCCATTGCTGATATTGGAAGCGGCCCGGCGCCGTCCCTCTATACGCTGAAGGCGCCTGTCGTGTCGGCGGAGGCGGGGCCGCAGGCAGGCGCGCAGCTTGTGGTTGAGGAGTTCTCCGCGCCTGCCGCGATTGATACGACGCGCATCGTATTCCAGCCGAACGACAACGAGATTGCCTACTACGCCAATGCGCGCTGGAGTGATCGCAGCCCGCGCATGATCGCGTCACTGCTGGTAGAGACTATTGCAAGCTCGGGGCGTTTCCCCGCTGTCATCGGTCCCGGCAGCAATGCGCGGATGGATCTCGCGCTTGTCGGTGACATCCGTTCCTTCGCCGCCTATCGTGAGGCCTCAGCCGGTTTCGGGCAGGAGACGACGAAGGTGCGAGTCGTGCTTTATGTGCGGCTGTTGCGGGCGCGGGATCGGTCCATCCTCGCCTCGCGGGAGTTTTCGGCAGAGGCTCCGGCAGGCAGCGGCATGGCAAATGTCATCGCCGCCTATGACGCGGCACTTGGCACGGTGCTGAGGGACATATCGGACTGGGC
>NZ_JBATWS010000464.1:0-2580 GCF_049672805.1 Parvibaculum sp. | reverse complement strand
GCCTTGCCTTCCGCGAAGGCCTTGATGAGCTGATGGGCGATGGCGAAAGCGGGCGGGAACCATGCCGTCCCGTCGCCTTCCCCCGCGAGGATTGCCTTGGCTTCCGCGCGTGTGAACCAGCGGCCTTCCGACAGTTCGATACCATCGACCTTGAAGTCTTCCGAATCCGCAATCGCGTGGCAGCCGATCATCAGCGATGAGGGGTAGGGCCAGGGCTGCGTCGAATGATAGGTGACGGAGGAAACGCTGATACCCGCTTCTTCCTCAAGCTCGCGTGCGACCGCTTCCTCGATTGATTCGCCGGGCTCCACAAAGCCCGCCAGCGCGGAATGCATGCCCGTCGGCCAGATTTTCTGGCGGCCAAGGAAGCATTTGTCGCCAATCGTCGCCAGCATGATGACAACCGGGTCCGTGCGCGGGAAATGTTCTGCCTTGCAGGAGGGGCAGACGCGCTTGTAGCCGGCTTCCGCCATCTCGCTTTTCGAGCCGCAGACCGCGCAGAAGCCATGCCGGGCATGCCAGTCGATCATGGATTTCGCCTGCGCCATGATGGCGAGTTCCGAAGGCGTGATCTCGCCCGCCATAGCAAGGCCGCGCAAATCCTCGAATGCGCCCTGACCCTTCAGCGCCGGGTGGTTTTCCACATCTTTCGTCGCGCTCACATCAGCCGCAAAAAGCGCCTTGCCGCGCTTGTTGATGCCGAGAAAGACGGTGACGCCATTGCCAGCAAGCTCGGGGATGAGCGAGGCCGGAATCCAGCCAATATCCTTGCCCTGCGAAGGCTGCTCTTCCGGCAGCACGAAAGGCTCCCAGTCCCGGCGCCTTTCGCGGCGGAAAGGCACGAAAAGGCTTGCCGGATTCGCAAGCTGCTCCTTGATCCAGGCCTCATCGGCGCGCCGGTAGCTCGCGCGATCGAGCGGATTATTGGCGAAGATGTTGGGATTGCTGGGCAAAGGCATCGGCGTGTCCGGTTATTAGTCGTGAATGTTGAGGTGGCGCAGACTGGCACAGGGCGCAAATTCCCTCAATCTCCCGTGGAGAAGGGGGATTCATTGCTCGGAACATCCGCCAAGCCTTGCATCGGCGGCCCTTTCCCCTGATATAGTCCCTTCGGGAGGCTGGCGCGGACGAGTCCCTCGCCAACCCGGTCAGGTCCGGAAGGAAGCAGCCGTAACGAGTTTCGCTCGGGTCGCTGTCCAGTCTCCCACCTTATTCCTGCCACTCAAGTCCTGAAGGAGCGCGCGATTTCCATGGATGACAGCGTGGAAAATCTCGCATCCGGAGAAGAGGCCCCCCATAAGCCCGACCCCGCAACGGAGCCGGGCTTTGATCTGGGGGATGAGCCTGCGCCTGTGAAGGCAGCGGCCCCGGCGGGCTATCAGGTGCTTGCCCGCAAATATCGGCCCACCGTTTTCGAGGATCTGGTGGGGCAGGAGGCGATGGTGCGGACGCTCCGCAACGCCTTCGAGACAGACCGCGTTGCCCATGCCTTCATGCTGACCGGCGTGCGCGGTGTCGGCAAGACGACGACGGCGCGTATTCTCGCCCGCGCGCTCAATTATGAGAAGCCCGGCATCGACAAGCCGTCCGTCCAGATGGATGGTCTCGGCGTCCATTGCGAAGCGATCATGGAATCGCGCCATGTCGATGTGATGGAGATGGACGCGGCCTCCCGCACCGGCATTGACGATATTCGCGAGATCATCGACAGCGTACGCTATCTGCCCGTTTCCGCGCGCTACAAGGTCTATATCATCGACGAGGTGCATATGCTCTCCAAGCAGGCCTTTAACGGTCTGCTGAAAACGCTGGAAGAGCCACCCGCCCATGTGAAGTTCATCTTCGCCACGACCGAAATCCGAAAGGTGCCGGTGACGGTACTGTCGCGCTGCCAGCGCTTTGACCTGCGCCGCCTTTCGGTGGAAGAGCTTGCAGGGCTTCTCGGCAAGGTCGCGGCGCAGGAAGAGGTTGAGGCGGAGGAAGCCGCCCTCAAGCTCATTGCCCGCGCGGCAGATGGGTCGGCGCGTGATGCGCTCTCGCTCCTCGACCGCGCGATTGCGCATGGCGAAAACGGTGTGCGCGAGGCAGATGTGCGCGACATGCTGGGCCTTGCCGACCGCGCGCGTATTTTCGATTTGTTCGACCTTCTGATGAAAGGCGATATTGGCGGCGCAATCACAGAGCTGCGCGCGCAATATGATGTGGGGGCAGACCCCGCCGTCGTGCTTTCAGACCTTGCGGAACTGACCCATTGGCTGACGCGCCTCAAGCTTGTTGAAAGCGCGAGCGATGATGTCGCCATGTCCGAGACGGAGCGCCAGCGCGGCAGCGAGATGGCAAAGAAGCTGCCGATCCGCGTGTTGTCGCGGACATGGCAGATGCTGCTGAAGGGGTTGAGCGAAGTGCAGGCATCCGCCCGCCCCATCGCAGCAGCGGAGATGGTGCTTGTGCGCCTTGCCTATGTGGCAGACGGGCCGGGGCCGGAAGAGCTTGTTGAGCGGTTGAAGAATGGCGGCGGCAGCGGTGGCCCTGCGCCGTCGCGTGCTTCCGCGCCGCCTGCGGATGGCCCGCGCGCGCAAC
>NZ_JBATWS010000463.1:0-3352 GCF_049672805.1 Parvibaculum sp. | reverse complement strand
GGGATAGCCGCGCCGCAGAAGATGATGAGCACGGGCCCGACCACGCGCCGGTAGAGGCGGCATGGAAGCGTGTGCCGGGCGTAGTGCGGCACACATTCACGCATTTCCATCTGGAGCTTGCCGTCTATACGGGCACGACACGCCGCAAGCTCGTGCCGGGTGAGGGCGAATGGGTGCCGCTTGAAAAGCTCGCAGGCGAGGCGCTTCCAACCGTCATGCGCAAGGTGGCCGCGCATGCCATGCCGGAAGCTGGCCCGCTTTTCGCGAAACGCTGACGCGGCTAGGCTTGCCCCATTTCTGCGCGCACTTTCTGGCGCAGAATGTCGATGGGCTTCAGCTTCCCGTCTGTCTTGAAGTGCCAGAACGTCCAGCCATTGCAGGCTTCGAGCCCCTGCACATGCGCGCCGATCTTGTGGATCGAGCCGGTGGCATCGCGGCAGACGATGGAACCATCGGCGCGGACGCGGGCCGCGTGGCGGCGCTGCGGATCGGTGAGCACCGTGCCCGGCTCCAGCAAGCCGCGCTCGACAATGGTGCCGAAGGGGATACGCGGCTCCGCCTTTTTGGAGACAGTGACTTTCAGGTCTTCTGCGTCGCCCGCCTTCACCTGCCGGATGCGCTCACGCGCAACCTTGATGTAGCGCTCCTCACGCTCGATACCGATGAACTTGCGGCCAAGCTTCTTGGCGACAGCGCCTGTCGTGCCCGTGCCGAAGAAGGGGTCGAGCACCACGTCACCCGGATTGGATGTCGCAAGCAGTACGCGATGGAGAAGGGCTTCCGGCTTCTGTGTCGGATGGGCCTTGCTGCCATCATCGCCCTTCAGCCGCTCGCTGCCTGTGCAGATCGGCAGCGTCCAGTCAGAGCGCATCTGCAGATCATCATTGAGCGCCTTCATGGCGTCATAGTTGAAGGTGTATTTCTGATCCGCGCTGCGCGTTGCCCAGATCATGGTTTCATGGGCATTGGTGAAGCGCGTGCCGCGGAAATTCGGCATCGGGTTGGTCTTGCGCCAGATTACGTCATTCATGATCCAGAAGCCGAGATCCTGAAGCGTGGCGCCCACGCGGAAGATGTTGTGATAGGAGCCGATCACCCAGATCGCGCCCGTATCCTTGAGCACGCGCCGCGCCGCTGTCATCCAGGCGCGGGTGAAGGCGTCATATTCGGCAAAGCTCGCAAACTTGTCCCAGTCATCATCCACCGCATCAACGCGGGACTGGTCCGGTCGGGTGAGGCCGCCGCCAAGCTGGAGGTTGTAGGGCGGGTCCGCGAAGATGAGATCCACCGACTTCTCGGGAAGCGCATTCATCGCCTCGACGCAGTCACCCTGAATGATGATTTCCGCCGGATTGGTTTTAGCGGTGCCAGACTTCTCTACGACACGAACCACTGTTCTCAGCCCCTCTTGAATAACAGGCGGGGATCATGAGTCAGAGGCGATTCGGGGTCAATACCTCTTTTGAATCAAGAGGTTAAAGGATTCTTCTCATACCACATCGAGTCCCTCTGCGACGACGGGACTCAACATGTTGCGTATGGGCGCAAAACTCCGGCGGTGGATTTCGCAAGGTCCGAGGCGGGAAAGCGCATCAAGATGCGCCGCAGTGCCATAACCCATATGCCGTTCGAATCCGTATCCGGGATGGGCAATGGCTGCATCGATCATCATCCGGTCGCGTGTGACCTTGGCGGCGATGGAGGCGGCTGCGATGGAAAGCGAGCGTGCATCGCCGCCCACAATGGTGAGCGAGGCGCAGGAAAGCGACTTCGGCTTGCGGTTTCCATCAATGAGGGCAAGCTGCGGTGCGCGCGGCAAGGCGGCAACCGCGCGTTCCATCGCAAGAAAGGTCGCCTGCAATATGTTGATCCGGTCGATCTCCTCGACGGTTGCGATCCCGACCCCTATCTCGGCGCAGGTCTGAAGTGCGGCAAAGAGCTTCTCCCGGCGTGGGGCGTCGAGTTTCTTGGAATCATTGAGCCCTTCGGGAATGCAGACGGGATCAAGAATGACAGCGGCTGCAACCACCGGCCCTGCCAGCGGCCCGCGCCCCGCCTCATCGACACCGCATATCAGGCGCGCTGGCGTGCCATGCTCTGTCTCGAATGCGAAATCGGGCGTCTTTCTTCTCTCCAGCATGGCCGGGAGTGTGCCCCGAGTCTGATGCGGAAACCAGACGGAAGCAGAATGTCTGTGAAGAAGTGTCGGCTCCGACTTTCGCCAGGATGTAAACGAAGTAGCTCACCCGCTAAAGCAGCTCCAGTTGCTTGCCCTGCCCCGGCACGCGGAATTGTGAGCAGTCGAGTGGCGTGTGGTTGCGGCCGAGGCCGAGTTTCCGTGTCGCGATTTCGAAGCGACGGGCGATCTGCCAGGCATAGGGGCCGGTGCCGGACTGGCGCTCGGCCCATTTCGCATCGTAATCCTTACCACCGCGCATCTGACGGATGAGCGACATCACATGAGTGGCCTTGTCAGGCACGTTCTCATTCAGCCATTCGACGAAAATATCCCGGATCTCGAGGGGCAGGCGAAGGATGACATAATTGGCATCCGTCGCGCCCGCATAGGCGATGCCGGTAAGCAGCTTCTCGATCTCCATGTCGTTCAGCGCGGGGATGATGGGCGCAATCATCGCCCCGGTCGGAATACCGGCGTCGGAGAGAAGCCGGATCGCCTCCATCCGCCGCGTGGGTGTTGAGGCACGCGGCTCCAGGGCACGAGCGAGCTTCGCATCAAGCGTTGTCACGGAAAGCGCGACGCGAACGAGATTACGCCGCGCCAGCGATGAGAGAATGTCGATATCGCGCACGATCCGCGCGGACTTGGTGAGGATCGTGACGGGGTGACTATAGGCGGACAGCACTTCAAGCAGGCTCCGCGTGATGCGATAGCGCTGCTCGATCGGTTGATAGGGATCTGTATTCGTGCCCATGGCAATAGGCGCGGGCCTGTAGCCGGGTCTTGCAAGCTCCTTTTCAAGAAGCTGCGCCGCATTGGGCTTGGCGAAGAGCTTGCTTTCGAAATCAAGCCCCGGCGAGAGCCCCATATAGGCATGGCTCGGACGCGCAAAGCAGTAGGTGCAGCCATGCTCGCAACCGCGATAGGCATTCACCGAACGGTCGAAAGGAATGTCGGGCGAGCTGTTGCGCGTGATGATGGTGCGCGCAGTCTCTTCTGTCACCTGCGTCTTGAGCGGAGGCAGGGCGTCGAGATTGTCCCAGCCATCATCAACCAGTTCACGCGTTTGCGGCTCATAGCGGCCACTTCTGTTGGTCAGCGCGCCCCGGCCACGGCGGCCGCTCTCGGGCAGAAGAGGCTCGCGGACGCTCGGGGGTACGAGGGCCGCCCCGC
>NZ_JBATWS010000462.1:0-1785 GCF_049672805.1 Parvibaculum sp. | reverse complement strand
GCACTCACATCACTGGAGAATGAACGTGAAACTCAAAACTCTGACGATGGCCGCAACGATTGCCCTCGCCGCCTTTTCGGTAGCGGGCGCCGCTCATGCGCGCGACCAGATCCAGATCGCCGGTTCCTCGACCGTGCTGCCCTATGCCAACATTGTGGCGGAGCAGTTCGGCCAGACCTTCCCGCAGTTCAAGACGCCGGTTGTTGAATCGGGTGGCTCGGGCGGCGGTCTCAAGCAGTTCTGCGGTGGCGTTGGTCTGAACCAGATCGACATCGCCAATTCCTCGCGCCCGATCAAGGAAGATGAGAAGGCAGCCTGTGCAGCGGCGGGTGTCACCGACATCATCGAAGTGCGCTTCGGTTATGACGGCATCGTCTTTGCGAGCGATGTGAACGGCCCGGAATTCGCCTTCACGCCGGCGGACTGGTTCCTCGCTCTTGGCACGAATGTGCCGGTGGATGGCAAGCTCGTCGAGAATCCGAACAAGACATGGAAAGACGTGAACGCGAGCTTCCCCGACTGGAAGATCACGGCGCTCATTCCGGGTGAAAAGCACGGCACGCGCGAGGTCTTCGAAGAGAAGGTTCTCGCGGCAGGCTGCAAGGCGACCGGCGCGCTCGACTTGCTGGTCGCGAGCGGCCTCGACAAGAAGGATGCGGAAAAGGCCTGCGTGCGCGTCCGCACCGATGGCGCCTCGGTTGATATCGATGGTGACTACACGGAAACGCTGGGCCGCCTTCAGTCCAACAAGCAGGCGATCGGCGTTTTCGGCCTCTCCTTCTATGAGAACAACATCGACAAGCTCCGTGTTGCCACAATTGGCGGTGTATCGCCGAGCGTTGCCAGCATTGCGAGCGGCGAATATCCGGTGTCTCGTCCGCTCTTCTTCTATGTGAAGAAGGCGCATATCGGCGTGATCCCCGGCCTGAAGGAATATGCCGAATATTTCCTGAGCGACGGTATGGCTGGCCCTGATGGCCCGCTTGCCGAATATGGCCTCGTGCCGCTGCCCGCGGATGAGCATGAAGCTGTGAAGGCGGATCTCGCCGCCGGAAAGACGCTCTGAGCGTAACAATTCGAGCCGGCGCCCTGAACGGGGCGCCGGTTCCCCTCTCGCGATAGAATGTCCCTGGTTCAAGGTTCGGTTGCAGCGGCGAAACCGCGCGACTTTTGAGACGGAAAAGCCTCTATGGCAGCCGACAAGATTGCCCTTCTCCTCGCTCTCTTCGCCGTTGCGGGGTTTGGCTGCGGCTATTGGCGCGCCCTTGGCCGCACGCGGGAAAGCGAGACACGCTTCCACTCCCGCCCGGTCTATCACGGTGCCTTTGTGATGCTGGTAACGGTGCTCCCGGCCTTCATCATGATTGCGGTCTGGTCGGCAGCAGCGCCTTCGGTCATTCGCTCTGCCGTTACCGCCGATATGCCCGGCGATGTACAGACGCAAACGCCTGCCGAACTCTCTCTCGTCATGACAACGGTGGAAAGCCTTGCCACCGGCATGATGAAGATGAGCCCGGAGGAATATCAGAGCCTTCTCGCAGGCACTACCAATGCATCCGCACTCTTCCTGCAAAAAGGCGTGATCGTCGGCTCCAATATCGAGCCCTTCATGATCGAGGCCGCTTCTCGCCTCAATGAATATGAGGCGATGTCGCAGCTTGCGCTGACGGTCGTTGTGCTGGTCATGGCGGCACTCGGTTTTCTCTATGGACGGTATCAGGTGCGCCCTCGCGTCCGCGCGCGAAACATGGTGGAGCGCATCACGTTGCTCGGCCTTATGGCCGC
>NZ_JBATWS010000461.1:0-2426 GCF_049672805.1 Parvibaculum sp. | reverse complement strand
ACCCAGTGAGCAAAACCGCTCCAACGAAAAAGGCGCCTACCTTTCGGTTGGCGCCTTTTCTTTTTCTGTATGGTGCAGCTGTCAGGCCGCTTCGCTCTGCGCCTCGTTGAAGAAGAGCGCCTGGCCGATTGCCGCTTTCACCGTGCTGTGCAGGAAAGGCTTGGTGATGAGGAAAGTCGGCTCCGGGCGCTCGCCTGTCAGCAGGCGCTCGGGATAGGCCGTTATGAAGATGACCGGCACAGAGAAGCGCGAGAAAATGTCCTTCACGGCGTCGATACCGGAGCTTCCATCGGCAAGCTGGATATCGGCGAGCACAAGGCCCGGCTTTCGCGTCGAGACGGCGCTGACTGCTTCATCGCGTGTCACCACGGTTGCCATCACATCATGGCCGAGATCATGAACGATCTGCTCAAGGTCCATGGAAATGATCGGCTCGTCCTCGATGATGAGAACAGTGGTGGCGATCTGCTGGTCGATTTCCTTCAGCGCGGCATCAATAAGGGCCGCAACCTCGGCTTGCTCGACATTGAGGATGGTAGCGGCCTCGCGGTTGCCGAAACCTTCCATGGCGGTGAGCAGCAGGGCCTGCCGGTTGAGCGGCGTCATGCGGGAGAGGCGGCGGGCCACCACCCCTTCGACGCCTTTTGCCTCTTCAGCGGCAGCAGCATCTATGGCGGCGGTAGACCAGATGGCATGGAAAGCGCGGTAAAGCGCCACCCGCACATCAAGTTGCCGGTCGAGAATGCTGTCATCCGCGATGATCGCCTCAAGAAGCGACCGAACGTAGGCATCTCCCGCTTTTTGCGTTCCCGTGAGCGCCCTGGCATAGCGGCGCAGATGGGGCAGAAGCGGGGCAATCTGATCGGCTAGAGACATAGGTTATTAACTCCATATCTGTCTTTCAGAGGATAGCCGGGTTGCGACCCTCTTGTCCGCGACTTAAATTCGAAAAAAGTCGATCTCTCAGGGAACCCTTGGATCGAGAAAGAGTTTCAGCCTCTAGGAAATATTTTCGCGGCCCGGCAGTGGGCAAAGATCGCGCAGTCTGCGCCAGGAGTCGGGTGTAACGTGGTGGATGACACCAAAAACCGGGGGGATGCACGACCGGAGGGCAAATCGGCTGGCTCGCGGGACAAGAGTGAGCAAAATGCCCGTCGTGAAGCATTGGGCACGGGATTGCGCAGGGCCTATCAGGAGGTTCTGAGCGAGCCCATCCCGGACGAATTTTCCGCACTTTTGGCCAGATTGTCGGATGCAGAGGACGGCACCGGGGAGAAATAGCCCCATGTACCAGCGTCGCGGGCCATTCGTGTCGGGACCAAAGAGACAGGGGCTGATATTTGTCATTCTGGTCGACCTCCCTTGACGGGTTGGAGCAGTTGGGTCAGCCCATCGACAGGCGGCTGACGCTGAAGACGCGGGTCGCGCTGCGGCTCGCCCTCATTCTCTTCCCGATCTGCCTGCTTGCCGGCATTGCCCAGTATGGTAATTCGCTTCACATCCGTGCCCTCAATGAAGGTGCGGCAGCGGCGAGGGGGGAGGCCCTGTTCGCCCGACAGCGCAGCGCGCTGAACGAAATCGGCATATTTCTCGAAACGCTCTCCACCTTGCTCGCAAAGAGTGTGGACGATCCGGCGCGCTGCGAGGAAATGCTCCGCACGGTTCTGCAGTCGAACCCCAAGGTCATGTCGCTGCGGCTCCTCACGCCGGACGGCAAGACCGTCTGCCGCGTCTCCACCCTGCCAAGCTCACTTGACCTGTCGGCGACGCCGCCCTGGTTCAAGACATCGATGGAAGCGCCCGAGTTCATCCTTCACGCACCGGAAGTCGCTGCAGCTGAACGCGGCCAGCCCGCAGATCAGCCTGGCGAGCTGATTGCCACCCTGCCCGTCTATGACACGGCCCGGCGTGGCGTTGGCATGCTCGCGGCGCGGGTACCTTCGCGCGTCTTTTCCCTGCCGATCGAAGAAGTGGAGCTTCAGGAAAGCTCGGCAATGGCGATCATCGACCTGAAGTCGCGCATTCTTGTTCAGCAGAGCAAGGGAATGCCGCTTGAGGGCTGGATACCGGCGGGCATTACAAGCAGCGAGCGCACTACAGGCACCTTCATCAAGAGGGGGGCCGATGGGGCGCGCCGTGTCTATGTCACCGCAGCCCTGCCCGGCAATCTTATCGGCATTTATGCACAGGACCCGGATGAGCAGTCGCGGGACATGCACATCATCCTTTATCTCCTTCTTCTCTTCCCACTGCTGATCTGGGTGGCGGCGAGCCTCTTTGCCGGATGGGCGACAGACCATATGGTCATCGAGCCGCTCAACAAGGTGCGGCAGGCAATTCGCCGCTACATAGCAGGCGACGATACGGCACGCATCGAACGCGATCCGGCAGCACCTGTGGAAGTGCAGGCCGTTGCAACGAAATTC
>NZ_JBATWS010000460.1:0-5581 GCF_049672805.1 Parvibaculum sp. | reverse complement strand
CCAGAGGGCAGATCACGACATCAAATGAGCCGAGCTTGTCGCGCTCCGCCTCGGACAGAAGGCCCGCCAGATCCATATGCAGGAACCGCACATCGGCATGTTCCACTTCCATGGAGAGGCTGTCGATCCGGGCTTCATCATCGCATGTGATTGTGTAGTCCACCGCGCCCTTTGCGCCCATCGAGGCGATCTCGCGCACAAGCGCGTTCGCCGTACCGAGCTCCAGCACGCGCAATCTGCGATTCTTCGGCCAGTTCTTGACGATCACGCCAACGGCCTGCTTCAGAAGAGTGCGGGCCGGAGAAAAGCTTGGCGAGCTTTCGAGCAGATGTTCGCGCAACTCTGTATTGAGCGGTTCATCCGCACCGGCGAGGCTGCGCTGCATCAGCGTATTGAGTTCGGCGAGATAGCCCGGATGCTGCGCAAATGCTTCGGCCCACAGGTCGGTGCCATGATCACTCTGACCTGTCAGCACCTCGGTGATCGCATCAAGATCGGGCACCTGCTTCGACGTCGCGGCCGCGCTGTCGTGGAATGACAATGCTTCAGAAATCTCCGATGCACGGGGCGTTCTGCAGTTCGGCCCGACATGATCGACGGGCAGAAGCTCAAAGCGGAAGCGCCGTGCACCCGCGCTGACACCCTGACGGAGATCCGCGCGCAGAAAGCGGAACCCCGTCACCTCCGCCACGCATTGACCTTCGGCATTGAAAAGAACGAAATCCGCAACCAGCGATTTTTCTGTCTTTCGGCGAAGGCTTGCGTCGCACCGCGTCGCATCTTCATAAGGACGGTACAGCTTCAGGCGCCCAAGCTGATATGGCAGATAGGCGCTGCCCTCCTTCATGCCCTGAGAAAAGAGCAGGGAGAAAAGGCCCTGCAGACAGCCATCGAGAATTGCAGGATTGAGCGCAAAGCGCTGTCCTGCATAAAGATCCGGCCTGTGCAGAATTACGACCGCCTCATTGCCTGAAATCTGGACACCCTCGACCGCGCGAAAGGCTGACCCGTAGTTGAGACCGATCCCGGACGCAATTTCATAATGGGTTTTGCGATCTATCCGTAGTGCGTCAGCGCCGAGATCGCGCGATGCAGGCGTGTCTTTCTGCCCAAAAGTTGCCGCCGAAAGCCGCCCCACGGCATTGAGTGACCAGCGATCATCGCTCATGCGTTTGCGTGTTTCGATGCGGAATGCCTTGTCATCTTCGTCATAGATGAAGCGGACATTCATGACCTGCCCGCGCGTGAGAACAAGCGGGCGGCGAATTTCCAGCATCTCGATTTCGTGGCACGCGCCCTCGAAGAGAGCCAGTGACGCTTCCAGCGCAAGCTCAACAAATCCGGCGGCAGGGAAAACAATGGAGCCGCCTACATCATGGTCTTCAAGAAACGGGTAGATCTCGGGATCAATGATGCTTTCCCATGTCGTATAGCCGCGCTGCGGGCGCACGCCGAGAAAGACTCCTTCCCTTGAACGGAAGAGAGCGCCTTCCGCCTCTGGTGTCGCGCGAATCCAGTGACTTTCATGCTGCCAGGGATAGGACGGCAGTTCCACGCAACGCCCCCGGACGGGGAAGTGGCGCGCGAGGTCGATGTTTGCCCCGGCGCAGAAGGCCATGTCGCGCACGCGCCTGATCGCGAACGCGTCATTGTCGGACTTCGTGAAAGAAGGGATGGGCAAACTATCGTGTCCCGCCTCGCGCAGGATTTGCCGAAGATAGGGTTGCAGAATCGCGTGCGGGCCAATCTCGATCAGAATGTCCACGCCATCATGGATCATCTCGCGCAGGGCATGGTGGAACTGGACCGGCTTGCGCACATTGTCCCACCAGTAGGAAGCATCGAGATGCTCGCCAGCGAGTTTTGCCCCATGCACGGTCGAGTAGAAGGGAATGCAGGTTGTGCCCGTTTCCACCGTGCCGACCATCGCATGGAAATCACCGCGCACCCGATCAAGCACATGGCTGTGGAAGGCATAGTCGAGATCAAGCATGCGGAAGAAAATCTTCCGTTCGGCGAGCTTTTTGCCAAGCGCCAGAAGGGCCGCTTCATCGCCGGCAAGCGTTACCGAGCTTGAGCTGTTGATTGCTGCAAGTTCAACCTTGCCATTCGCTTCCGCTTCAATCTCCCGGGCCTGCTCCGGCGTGAGGCTTGCGGCCGCCATGCGGCCATCGCCCCGTGTCAGTCCTTGCGCGTTTGATCGCGCAATAATGAGGCGCACGGCCTGATCAAGGCCGAATGCACCGGAGACATACGCCGCCGCTACCTCTCCGACACTGTGTCCCGACACGGCATGGGGGGTGAGGCCCGTTTCCTCAAGGCAGGAAACAAGCGCGAGTTGAATTGCAAGCAGCGCAGGCTGCGCGAGTTCCGTGCGCTGCAACTGTTCTGCAGCATCATCCGCATGAAGAAGCTCGACAAGCGACCACCCCGCATGTTTGCGGATGAGAGCATCTATCTCGTCAAGGCGCGCGCGGAATGTTTCACTTCCGGCATAGGCCTTGCGGCCCATGCCGCCCCATTGCGCGCCATTGCCGTTGAATACAAAGCCGACCTTGCCCGTGTGCGATGATGCCTCGCCGGAAACCGCGCTGCTTGCATCACCTGCAGCATAGGCGCGAAGCGCGTCCGCGATATTCTCTCTGCTATCACCTTCGACGATAAGCCGGTTCCTGAGTCGTGCACGGCGGTATGCCGCTGTGTAGGCAATATCGTAATAGTCATCACGCTCCGCGCTCTGCAGCAGATCGGCATAGCGCGTTGCCATTTTTTGAAGCGCACCTGGCGACTTTGCAGAAAGGACGAGAGGCGGAGGAGTCGCTGTTTGCGGCCTCGACTGGGATGCCTCTTCCACATGCTCGCGCAGGATCACGGTCGCATTGGTACCGCCGAAACCGAAAGAATTGACGCCCGCGTAAATCGGTCGCCCAGTGACGGTGAGAGGCGTCAGCTGCTGCGCAGGCGCAATATTCAAGCCGTCAAAATCAATCTCCGGGTTGAGCGGGTCTGCATGCAGCGTCTTCGGCACTGCGCGATTGCGAATGGCGAGAACGGCCTTGATGAGCCCGGCCATGCCGGAAGCAGGTTCGAGATGGCCGATATTGGATTTGGCGGAACCAATCGGAAGCGGCCCGCTTTCCGGCCGACGTTTGGTTGCAATCGCAAGCGAGATGGCCTTGCTCTCGGTGGGATCGCCCACCGCTGTGCCGGTGCCATGCGCCTCGAAGAAATCGATATCAGCGGGATTGACGTCGAAGCGCTTCAACGTCTCGGCGATCAGCCTGCTCTGCGCTTCGTAAGAGGGGAGGGCGATGCCATTGGTGCGCCCGTCCGAATTTGTGCCCGCTCCCGCAATCACCGCGTGGATCGGATCGCCGTCGCGAATAGCCGCCGCGAGAGGCTTGATGAGAATGACCCCCCCGCCTTCGCCTCTGACATAGCCGCCGGGATTGGCGCCAAAGGCCCGGCAACGCCCGTAGTCGGAAAGCATGGTGGCCTTGGAGAAGCCGACAAAGGGGAACGGGCTCACAAGCAGGCTGATGCCACCCACCAGCGCCATTTCGGAACGGCCCGACCAGATCGCATTCAGCGCCTCGTTGAGCGCAACCAGCGAGGAAGAGCAGGCCGTATCGATTGCCATGCTCTGGCCCTGAAGGCCGAACTGGTAGGAAATACGGTTCGCAGCAATCGACAGCGTCGTGCCCAGCATCATATAGGCATTGGCACCGTCAATATCGCCCTGTTGTACGGAGCCGTACTCCGTAGATGAGATACCCACATAAACGGCGCAATTCCGGCCTTCATAATGCTCAGGAATCTGTCCGCCGGACTCGAAGGCTTCCCACGCGAGTTCCAGAAGCATCCGCTGGTGGGGGTCCATCGCATCGGCCTCGCGTGGCGAGATACCGAAAAACGCTGCGTCAAAACCGCTTATGTCACCCAGCGTGCCGGCGGAAAAGGTGTAGGAACGGCCGCTTGCCTTTTTGTTCGGGTGCTTGAACCGGAAATGATCCCAGCGATCGGCGGGAATTTCGCTGACGGCATCACGGCCGGAAGCGAGCAGCTCCCAATAAGAGAGAGGTGAGTTTGCCCCGCCCGGAAATCGGCAGGACATGCCGACGATAGCGATATCGGTGGCTCTGACTGTTGCCACGCTTCAAATCCCCCCCCGGGTTACTCGCACATGCCGGACAAAGGCCCGACGATCTACTTTAGAGCTGGGTTACATCTATTGAAGTTCGATGAACCTTACCCAAGCCACACACACAAGGCCAGCAACGATGTGTCATCTGGCTTGTCTATAGCGCCTAGGCTCCAAACGCCCCGCGGCTCGCGCGTGAGACTTGATCGCAGCCCCCGATCAGCCGTCCCTAAAGGCAATCTTGACGAATCGGACAGCCGTTTGGGGGGCGTAGATCGAAAGGTCAGTCCATAAGCCGGTCGTAGCGCGTCGCGGATTAGGGGATAACAGCACCTATTATTCTGCCCGAATCGGCGATCTGCCGCTTGTTGCCATGCCGTGTCGGTTTCCGCCCTTTCGGCGGCGTCTGGCAGATAGTATGAAGTCGGGGGGAGGTGTGTGGGCGTTCCGGGCGCTCAAAAACTCTGTATACCCATTAGTACGCGTGCGTTTTCGCAGATGACGGATGAGGTGATGGCTTCCTGATCTTTGTCGGTTGAGTTTTTCATTTGCGGGCATCTGAAGTTCAGCGACAATCCTCAGTATTTTGTTCGAAGACCAGCTCTCTCATGAAAATTGCGCAATTCGGTACTTTTGATGTTGAAAATTTTGGGGACCTCCTGTTCCCGCTCATCTTGCGCTACAGATTGCGCGACATTGAGGGGCTGCAGTTTGAGCATGTATCTCCGGTAGGTGGGGAGCCCATTTGGGCGGACTGTGTTCCTTCAATCAGCATTCGTGATTTCGCTTCCCGGTCATCTGATTTTGGATGTGTTTTCATTGGCGGGGGCAACATCATCCACGCCAATATTTCCGATGTCGGCGGTTATCGGGCAGGCGGTGGCGCGCATTATGCCGATCTGTGGCTCGGTGCCTCGCTGGCGGCCGCGCCTGAAGCGCCTGTCATATGGTTGGCTCCGGGGCTTGCGGCGCCTTTGCCGAGGCCCTTGACTGAGCAGGTACACGAGGCCCTGCAGCGCGCTTCAATTCTTGCCGTGCGCGATGAGATCAGTCAGCGCTACCTGCAAGAAATCGACCCGGACGCAGGTGTGCTCCTGGTGCCGGATACGGCATGGGAAGTAAATCATCTGTGGACAGAAGATAAACTGAGAGACGCTCGCCACCGGGCCTTTACCGACAGGGGACATGACGTACCGGACCGTATCGCCGTCCTTCATTTGAATACGCGCTACTTCGCGGGGCAAAATCCTGAGGATGTGGCGCGCCATGTGGATGAGATTGCCGAGCATCTGAATGCCACGCCGGTGCTCGTCGCCCTGGGGCCGTGCCATGGAGACGACATCACGGCGCAGAAGATCGCGCTGCTTGCGAAAAGCAAGTCTGTCGTACTGGAGCCAAGAAGCCTCTCCGAGGTGGTTGGTTGCCTGAGCAATTCGGTAG
>NZ_JBATWS010000459.1:0-2229 GCF_049672805.1 Parvibaculum sp. | reverse complement strand
GTTGAATATCAAGCCGGTGTCTCTCCTCCGGCTCGATAAGGCGCTGGAGATGCGCATATTCCGCAATCGTCCGGCCGAGATTGTCCCACATGCCGATGACAATGCGCTCTATCTCTTCCGGCGAGAGTTCCGGCATTGCGAGCGCGAGATTGCTCCGCGCGCGATTGGTAACGCCCATCCGCGGTCCGATCTGACGCCCGAGCCAGCCGCCCACCGCCGAGGCACGGTCCACACCAAGCGCGCCAAAAATGCCGAGCGCGAGCCGCAGCCCTGCATATTCGGCGAGGTGTACCCATTTTTTATTGCGCGCCATATCGACCGATTCTTCTGCTTCTTCGAGGCTCGCTTATACCATCTTATCCACGCCGTCTCGCTCGTGTGACAGCATCGCGTATCAGCGCCATCAACGTGTCGATCTCGGCAATATGCGCGCGGACGGGCAGGGTAGCCGTCATCTCGGCAAGCCGGGCAAGCGGCGTGCCGGGTGCCGCATGGGTGAGCCGAACCGCATCCTTTTCCGTGGTAATGAGCCGTGCATCCAGCTCGCGCGCGCGCACCAGAAGCGCCAGCGCATCACTGTCGCGATAGACATGGTGATCGGGATAAGAGACCGTCTCGGCAATCTCCGCACCGAGATCGCGCAAGGTCTGGAAGAACTTGTCAGGCCGCCCGATCCCGGCAAAGGCAAGGAGGGGGCCGCCTGTTTCGGGCGGAGAAGGGGGCCGCACGATGGATCGGAAAACAGGAATGCCGCGCGCCCGCGCCCGCGCCGCGATGCCATCCCCCGCATGGCCGCGCCCCGTCAGGATCACGGCATTGGTGCGGGCAAGCGCGCTGTCCACCTTCTCGCGCAACGGGCCGGCGGGGATGAGGCGGCCATTGCCAAGCCCCACCGCTGCGTCCACCACCAATATCGAGAAATCCTTGGCGAGTGACGGATTCTGAAAACCGTCATCCATGATGATGAGGCCGGCGCCGCCGCGCTCCGCCGCCGCCGCGCCTTTGGGCCTGTCTGCCGCCACCCATGTGGGAGCAACGGCGGCAAGCAACAGCGGTTCATCCCCTACATCGTGCGCGCCATGATGAAACGGGTCAACACGGATCGGCCCGCGCTCGCGCCCGCCATAGCCGCGGCTTAAGAAATGAACTCGCTCGCCCTGCTTGAGCAGAAGCGAGGCGATGGTCATGGCAACGGGCGTCTTGCCGGCACCGCCTGAGGTGATGTTGCCGATACAGATGACCGGAAGAGTGCTTTGCACCGGCTTTGCCAGTTGGCGCTTGAGGCCGCCCGCCGCGCCATAGAGAAAACCCGCAGGTGCCAGAAGCCGCGCTGCGATGCCCGTCCGGTTGCGCGATGCCGGATACCAGAAACGCGGCTCACGCATGGGCGGTATCCTTCTGATCCGCTGTCGTGCGGAGAAGGGCGAGAAGCGCATCCGCGGTGCGAGCTGTCGCGCCGCTGCCCTGGCTCGCAAGGCTGTAGGCCGCCTCCGACATGCGCATGCGCACCGCTTCATCGGAGAGCAGACGGTCCACCACATCGGAAAGGTCTGTGGTACCGATCACGCGCTGCATGGCGTTCTTTGCCGTGAAGTCCTCGTAAGGTTCCGCGAAATTGAAATCGCATGGTCCGGCGATGAGCGCGCAGCCAAGCCGGGCCGCTTCGTATGGGTTGTGCCCGCCCGTCCTGTTGTCGAGTGTACCGCCGATAAAGGCGATGTCACACAGCGTATAGAAAAGCCCCATCTCCCCCAGCGTGTCGGCGAGATAGATCGCTGTCGTGGAAGTTACAGGTTCGCCAGCCTTTCGCTGCGCAACGGTGAGGCCGAGGGCGCGAAGCTCGCTTGCAATTTTATCTCCCCGCACGGGATGGCGCGGTACGATGATTGTCAACAGGTCGGGAAAGCGCGTGACAAGCGCCAGATGCACCTCTGCTGCGATGCGCTCTTCACCTTCATGCGTGCTGCTTGCAAGCCAGAGCGGACGAGGACCGATTTCGAGGCGAAGCTGCTCCAGCGCCGCAGGCTCACAGGCGAGCGCCGCCGCGTCATGTTTGAGATTGCCCGGTTCCGCGACATCTCCCGCACCCAGAAGCCTCAGCCGCGCCGCGCTCGCGCCATCCTGCGCCATCAGCAGGCGGAAGCGTGACAGGAGATCGCAGATAAAGCCCGGCGCGCGCCGCCAGTTGCGGAAGGAGCGTTCGGTAATGCGCGCATTCACAAGCGCAAG
>NZ_JBATWS010000458.1:0-6100 GCF_049672805.1 Parvibaculum sp. | reverse complement strand
GTCTGGCGCGTCTCCTGACGGACTGATCGGCACGGACGGCCGTATTGAGATCAAGTGCCCGAAAACGGCAACGCATCTCGATACGCTACGCAGCGAAACCATCCCCGGCAAGTACGAGACGCAGATGCTTTGGCAGATGGCCTGCACTGGACGCAAGTGGTGCGATTTCGCGTCCTATGATCCGCGCCTGCCCGAGAACATGCGGCTGTTCGTGAAACGCCTCCACCGCGACGACGCCCGCATTGCCGAACTGGAGGCCGAAGTATCGGCCTTCCTCAACGAAATTGACGCCACGGTTGCCGAGTTGACCCGTCTCTACGGGCTCCCCGACACCGTGGCCGCGTAATCCTCAACCCAGAGGCCGGCAGGCCCAAAGCATCCGCCGCTGAAAGCCTGCCGGAGAAATTCAGATGACCGAGCGACCTATCGTATTTCAATGGCAAGGCGACGCCATGGTGCCGGCCACCCGCTTCTGGCAGGCAGAGTGCGACAAGCGCTTTGTCGTGGGTGAGAACGTCACGCTGGAGGAAATCCACGCCCGGTCACACGCGACCCATGCGCATTACTTCGCGGTCCTCAAGCAGATTTGGGACACCCTGCCCGACCACCTGCGCCCGCAGTTCGGCAATCCCGAAATCCTCCGCAAGCATGCGCTGATCCGCACTGGCTATCACACGATGGTGCAGCATGCCTGCAAGTCAGCAGCCGAGGCCGAGCGCTTGGCCACCGTGATCCGGCCTTATGACGCCTATCAGATCGCCACCGTCGAGGGCTCGGTGGTCACTGTTTATCACGCGGTGAGCCAGGACATGCGCTCGATGAACAAGGCGACGTTCCAGGCCTCGAAAGAGGCGGTGCTGAACTGGTGCGCTGAGCTTGTTGGCGCCGATCCAGCGGACGTGAGGGCGGCAGCATGAGGAAGCTATCTCCCGACGAACGTCAGTTCCTAGCCATCATCGAACAGGCCGGCGGCTCATTCTGCTTTAGCCGCGAGGACAAGGTGACCGCAGAAGCTCACCGGATGCTTCGCCGCCTTGATCGCGCCGGTTTGGTTTCCGTCGAGCCAACCGACGATGGCCCGCTGATTACGATCACCGCTCAAGGATATGCGGAGGTGGATCATGACTGACTGGCTCATGCAACAACTCGAAGCCAAATGCCGAGAGAATTACGGTAAGTGGCCAGATAGCCCATACGGGCAGAGCGCGCTCGAATCCGATGAACGGGCAGCACGACACAACGGCGCTCGCATCACGGACATTGTTCGTCTGTGCGAAGGCGTAAGCTACGAGGCGGGCAGTCCGATCTATCGCCGGTATCGTCGCGGGCTTGAAGCGGCTGTCGCGGCTGGCAAGGCTGCGGCATGGCGCCCGGGCGCCAGCGCCTATGTCTTCTACTGGCCTATCGGGCTGAGCGCGGCGCTACGGCATGAAGCGGGGCAAGCCAATGGCTAGATCCCCTGCCCTCTGGATCGGCAAGACAGATGACCAGGACATTCCGCCTCGGGTGCGACTGCGCGTGTTCGAGGCGGCAGGCGGTCGATGCCAGTGCTGTGGCCGTAAGCTCGGCCCCGGCGACAGGTGGCAGGCGGATCATATCATCGCCCTGATCAACGGCGGCGCTCACTCCGAAGCCAACCTGCAATGCCTCTGCGACTGGTGCCACAAGGCGAAAACCCGTGAGGACGTCGCTGCGAAGGCGAAAACCGCCGCCGTGCGGTCAAGGCATCTTGGCATCCGCCCTGCCCCGAAATTTCATTCACGCGGCTTTCCTAAAGCGCCGCCGCAGAAAACCGCATCGAGACCGCCAACCAAGGGCGTTGGCCTCGCTTATTTCCAGGAGCCAGAACAGCAATGACCGCTTATCAATACTGCACGAAAACCCCAGGCTCCGATTGGTCTGAATGGCAGGACATTAGCAAGCAGATTTATGACGGGTATCTGTCCGATTGGGGCGGGGAAATTTCTCCGCTCGGTCATGCTCGCATCCGCACCGCGCCGGACCAAACCACTGACCCCATCAGCAACGAGAGGCTTCTGCCCTGCCCATTTTGCGGCGGCAAGGCCCACCTTAAAGAATCCGTCGATCAGGATGGCCCGTATGTGTGGGTTGAGTGCTACTGTGGCGTCGATGCATTCTATACATCATCCTCCAGCAGCCACGGCGTTCAGTTCCGAGATAAGAACTTGGCCATCGCCGCCTGGAACCGCCGCCAATCCCCGGCAGGGGTGGAGGTGAGGCGGTTGCTGAAAAAAATCGCAGACGAAGCGGATATGGCAAACAACGTCATCGCTCTCAACCGAGACGGCAGCGGGCAGGGTCGTGTCAAGGTTGCCACATCAATGCACCGCATTGCTGCCGATGCGAAAAAAGCCCTCTCCTCCCTCTCCGTAAAGGAGCCGGAAGGGGCGGAGCCGGTGGCTTGGCAGCACAGGGGGCCGCGTGGCGGCTGGATCACGACTGACGAGGAGACAGACTATTCCGAGCGCGCGCTCTACGCCTCTCCCCCGCCCAAGGCCGTGACGATCACGGATGAGATGGTCGAGCGGGCGGCGGAAGCTATTGCCGAATCATGGGGAGAGACGTGGTGCTGCGATTGCAGTGAAAATCGCGGTCTGGACTGCGATTGCGGGTCCGCCATGACGGACGAGCGTGAACAATACGACGAGCGCCTCTCCCGCGAAGACTGCCGCATGGCATCTCGCGCAGCCATCACCGCCGCCCTTTCCAGCGAGGCCCACAATGACTGGGAGGGGGAATGATGACTCCGAAGCAAAAATATGACGAGCGGAAACGCCTGCGCGCGGATCGTCTTTTGCGAGAAGAACAACGGGCAAAAGACGCCCGAGACCGGGATGATGACATGGAGGAAAAGTTCACGCGGCTCCTATCATCCTTCGAGCGCATTGCTGATGTGATGGAGCTTTGGGCTGACCAACAGGAGCCCCGCAATGGTTGAGTTGAACGAGAAGGCCCTTGAGGCGGCTTGCCGGGCGTGGATTAACGCTGACAGTCCTCTTGAGAGCGGTATCCGTGATGCAATCCGCGCCTATTTCTCCACCATCCCCGCCCCTGATGATGGGCTGGTGGAGAAACTTCGGGGCTTTGAACAAGCATACAGCACCGAGTTTTTCGCGCCGCTATCGGAGATGGAAAAAGCCAATGTGGGCGGGGAACTACGTTCTCGTATCGCCGCAGATATGGGGCGGCACCTGGCGAAACATTTCTCCGAAGCAGCCACCGCCCTCCAATCCAAAGACGAACAGATCGAGCGACTGACGCGGGAGAGGGATGAGGCGCTTGCCGATCCTTACAAGGTCATGGGAGGAATTTACGAAAAGTGGAAATCCCGCGCCGAAGCCCTCGAACAGCAGGTGCAGAAGCTCACCGCCGAGAACGAGAGGTTGAGGGAGGCGTTGAGGCCGTTTGCTGAATTCGCACTCTACGTCCACATGCTCGTGGAAGGTAGGGCTGCCAACGGTGGTTCTCCGATATTGCCGACAAAACACTTACGCAAATCGGATTTTGACCGCGCCCGCACCGCCCTCGAAACACAGGAGGGCGGGGAATGAAGCTGACTAAGGCGCAGGTACTTCGGTGCGTCGATAGTGCTGTTTCACCGGACAGCGCATACATCAACGATGAAGTCCAGAAGATGCACCGAGCCAATATCGCATCTGGCGGCATCGGTCACACCCCCCGCGTGGGCCTTGTCCTCGCGCGGCTTAATTCTCTTGCAGCGGACGGCCTCTTGGAAAAGTCCGCGTTCACAAACGGATATTACGGCTACCGCTGGACCATTACCCCCGCCGGCCGTTCCGCTCTCACCCAGGAAGGAGAGAGGTGATGAAACCTGAATGGCAACCGATTGAAACTGCACCGAAGGATGGGACTAAAATTCTACTAACCGGCCCGCACGACGCGAACGGTCGGTACATGGAAGTATGCGGTTATTGGAAAGATAGGTTTCCTGTGACGTGGATGGATGGTCACGGCGAGCCGACCCACTGGATGCCCCTCCCCGCTCCACCGGAGAAGCCCCATGACGAATGAAGCGTTCCCCAGCCATCGTTTCGACGGCGCAAAAGAGGTTCCGGCGATCACGACCAATTCCAGCGCGTCGAGTGAAGCGAAAGACAAGGTGCCTGAGTGGGCAATCGGCATGGCGCATCAGATCGCCGTACAAGTGCTCGCGGAACACGGCGAGCAGATCAAAACACTACGACCGCTGATCGCCCGCGCGCTTGTCGCTGCCGAGAAGAGAGGGATCGGGTACGGCGCTGCTTATCTGGAGCGCCGAGCCGCAGAATGGCGTAACATCGGGAACGTGACTTCAAACACCTTCGCCAACGTCTACGAGGATGAGGCCGCCGCCATACGCCAGCTTGGAGAGGTGGCGGAATGAATATGCGGGAGAAGATTGCTCGAGCGCTTCTTAGGGCCCACCACGAAAGAGGTAGAGGGCTCGCGCCGCCCTTCGACGCTCTAAACAAGTTCGATCAGGAAATGTGGCTGTTCAGCGCTGACGCAGTTCTAGACGCTCTTATGGAGCCGACAGCGGCAATGGAAAGCGCCGCTTGGGATGCCCACGAGGAATACGAAGGGGCTGACGAGGGGACGTGGCTAGGGCCTAAATCCATCTTCACCGCCATGATCCAAGCCGCAAAGGATGGGAAGTAATGGTGGCCCGCGTCATCGAGCACGGGCGAACCCCCGCCCAGATCGTAGCGGACATGGCCGCCCGTGGTATCAGGATCTCCGAGCGGGCACTGCGCGCCGAAGCGCGGCGGCTGGGGGCTTGCAGAGTGTTCGGGAAAGCGATGATCCTTCTCCCCGAGCATGTAGACCTGATCTTTGGAGCCCCGGAATGTCAGACGGAAAGCGATATGGCCTTGAACTATACCGCCGTGGACAGACTTGGTGGGCGCGCGGGCGGGTTGAAGGCGAGGAGCGATACTACCGCGAGAGCCTTGGAACTCATGATGAGCAGGTCGCAAGAGCCAAAGTCCGCGCCATCGAGGACGAGGCGCGGAAACGTGCAATCCTTGGACGAGATGCGCCAAAGCCGGAAGACCAGCTAACCCTGTCCGGCGCGGCCCTGCTCTACCCGCCGCAAGGCCGGGATGCCGGATATCTGGCACGGGTGCTTCTGGAAATAGGCGACCACCGCGTCCGCGATATTACGCCGAAGCAGGTCAAGACGCTGGCGAAGAAGCTCTATCCAGGCGCCTCTGTGGACACATGGCGCCGGCAGGTGGTGGTTCCTGTCCGGGCGGTCATAAACGCAGCGCATGAGGATGGAATCTGCCCGCCCATCCGTATCAAGGCGTTCACGAAGAACGAGCGCATCGCGCAGGATCGGTCGCGCGGGAAGGATAGCGGCGTTAAGCGGAAACCCGGCAGTTGGGAATGGGTGTTGGCCTTCAAGAGCCATGCCGACCCGCGCCTTGGCGCCATGGCCCTATTCATGTTCACCACCGGCGCCCGCATCACCCAAACCATGGAGATGAAGCGCAAGGGCGATCTTGATCTATTCCGCAAGCGGGTGCGCCTGCCGGCCGCAAAGGGGCACCCGGCACAATGGGTGGACATCCTTCCCGAGGTCGCGGCGACTATTGGCGCGTTGCCGAAGCCAGAAGGGAAATTGAACCAGGAACGCGTGTTTTACTACGCCGGCCGGCGCAGCGGATGGTTCTACCGTGAGTGGAAAAGAGCATGTGAGGCGGCCGGTATCGAGTACCTTCCGCCTCATGCGGCGGGCCGCCATGGTTTCGGCACGGAGATGATTGTCCGGCGGAAAATGGATGCGGCGACTGCTGCTCAACAGGGCCGCTGGTCGAGTGCCAAAGTGCTGCTCGACACCTACGCTCACGCGGAGGGTGGTTCCGCTTCCGTTCAGGAAGCGTTCCAAGACGGATTAAACGACGCCCGTACAAAACCCGTACAAGGCAAAACCGCAAAATATCGGAGAGATGCAGAAAACAAGGGAACTCGGAGCGCTTAGGAATTACCTTAGCAGGGGCGTGCCTTCGACCACTCGGCCACCTCTCCGGCACGAGGCTGATACAGGTGAACGAGGCAGGAAAGCAAGGGGTTTATG
>NZ_JBATWS010000457.1:0-9299 GCF_049672805.1 Parvibaculum sp. | reverse complement strand
CGGCAGAAGTGTTCACATAGGTGACAACGGGCACACCGGGGAACTTTTCCCGCAGCAGTCGCACATCGGCACCGGTGATGCTGTCGGCCAGCGAGCAGCCCGCCTTCACATCGGGAATGAGAACGGTGTTTTCCGGGTTCAGCAGGTTCGAGGTCTCGGCCATGAAGTGAACTCCGCACTGGACGATCACATCGGCGTCCACTTTCGCCGCTTCCTTCGCGAGTTGCAGGCTGTCGCCGGCAATATCGCTCACACAGTGGAAGATTTCCGGCGTCTGATAATTATGCGCGAGGACGACCGCGCCGCGCTCCTTCTTCAGCCGGTTGATGGCATGGATATAGGGCGCAAAAAACGGCCACTCGACGGAGGGAATGACATGGCGAACCTTCTCGTAGAGAGGCTCCATCTCCTTCGCAAGACCGGGCGTATATTCCAGCTCCGGCATATCGAGGGTCTTGAATTTGCGTGCGGCGGGTTTCTCTCCCGTCTTCTGCGGCAATTCTCCAGCGATGGCCATATCGACCTCCTGTCCCTGCATTTAAGATATGCTCATATTGAGTATATCTTGGGCATCAAAAACACCGGCACCCGATTCCGATTGCCAGTGGCGGGAAGGGGCCGGATCCAGAATGGGCTTATGCTATGATTGAGTATTATCCCCGTCAATGAAAAATATGCCGATTTCGCCTTTAAAATATCGGGCTGAAGGGGAGCGCCGATACCAGCTTAAGATATTGAAATAAATCAGCTATTTGCCCGGCTGCGCGAGGGAGCAAGCCGCAGCCCGGGGGCAGGGCGCTCATTCAGCACCTCGCGGCGGAAGCGGAATTGCTCGGCAGGTCGCCCGCCTGTGCGCGTGGACATGCGCCCCGTCCGCTCCACCAGACCGGCATTTTCGACAAGCCGCCGGAAGTTCTGCTTGTGGACATGAAGCCCGAGCAGCGCCTCGACTGTCTTTTGCAGTTCATAGAGTGTGAAAGTGGGCGGCATCAGCTCGAAGGCGACGGGGCGGTATTTGATCTTCGAACGAAGCCTGCTCATCGCCGTTGCGAGGATGCGGCGATGGTCGAACTGCATGGGCCGCCCGAGAGGTGGCACCTTCATGCCTTCCAGCGCAAGCGCATTGGGCCGCCCGTCTCGCGCGGCTTCCTGCACCAGCCCGGCGCTGTAGAGAAGCTCGTAACGCTCAAGCGCTTTTTCATCATCCCACTGAACGCCATCGACGCCGAAGCAAAGGCGCAGTCGGTCGCGGCGCCTGCCGCGTGAAAGCTCGTCCGCCGTTGCTTCTGCCTGCTTTGCCGCCCATTCGCGCAGCAGCGGCACAATGGCTTGATCGATGATGGGGGGCTTGCCGTTTCGCCAGTCTTCCCACGGGAAATGCCTGTACCAGTCGCTCCAGGCGGCATCCTGCAATTCTTCATCATGGCTGAGCGTCAGCGCGAGATAGCCGACCGATACGACATGTTCGCCCGGTGTTTCGAGTTCGAGCGAATGGCGTCCGCGATCGCCGAAGGTATAGAGCTGCTCGACATAGCCGAGTTCGAGATGCGTCTGCTCCTGCACCCATGAACGAAGGCCGATTTCAAGCGTACGATGCTGCATCGGATTGAAGGGGCCGAAGGGAAGCGCGTCCCAGTCGCTGCCGCGCTCTCCGCTGCTCTCCGCTTCATCATGCGGCACGATCAGGATTTTCGGTTCGTTGTTCGAGACAGTAACGATTGCCGCGTTGAGGCCGATGACAACGGCCTTGTCTGCGCGCATGGCCGCCTCGGCGGCGGACTGGACTGAAATTTTTGCTTTCTTCTTGCCCATGCTGTCTCAGCGCTCAATGCGAAGGGGCAGGGAGAAAAGCTCGCCCTCCCAGCAGGCGCGGCCCGGCCCAAGAGCTTCCACAGCGGCAATCATCCGCCCGTTGCGCTGGAGCAGCGTGTCGGCATGGCGCACCATCAACCTGTTCGGATGCGCATGCGACCCGCGCGCGCGAACAAGGCGGGCAAGCTCATCTTCCGGGTGGTCTTCATTCAGCGCGCAAAGCGTGATGAATGCCGCAGCAGTGGAGCGGCTGATACCCGCCCAGCAATGCACGAGCAGCGGCTGCTCCTGATCCCACTCCTGTACGAAGCCGATCAGCTCCGCCACATGCGCTTCCCCCGGCGGCACGAGACTGTCTATCTCTTCGGAAATGTCATTCACCGGCAGACGAAGATGCCGCTCACGCGCAATGCCGCGCGGTGTGTCGATCATGGTCTCCGGGTCGAGAAGGCTCACCAGATGCGACGGCTTCAGGGACTGTATGGCATCTTCAACGGCGCTGAGGGGGCTAACGTAAATCATCATCTGCTCGCGCGGGGAGGTGCATCGAGGGCCGGCCCGCTTCCGGCGGCAATCTACCGATTCAATAGCACAGATTTGTGCAAAGTCGGGGTGATCGTCAAATGACACAATGATTTATATCGGGATAGGCTTGGGCGAGACGGCATTTCGGCCATTTCTGGGGAGGGAAGGATGAGGCGTTTTATCGGAACCGCGACTTTGCTGGCGCTCACCTTCTGGGCAGGGTCGGTTGCGGCGGCAAGCGAACGGCTCACGGCAAATGTCCATGACTATACGCTCGAAAGGGACGTGACCCTCGAGGCGGAAGTGACCATTCCCTCAGCGGCAAGCTGGCCCGTTGCCGTCATCCTGCATGGCTGCGACGGCGTGAACCAATGGTCGAAGCCTGCGCTGGAGCGGCGCGCGCGTTTCTATGCCGGGCATGGCTATGCGACCATCATTCTTGATAGCTGGAAGCCACGAGGCTTGCGCCAGCTCTGCGCCCCGCATGATCCGAAATATCTCGGTCTGGTTGATCCGGCGACGCGCGTTGCTGATATCGAAGCAATCACCGCGGCGCTCGCCAGCCTGCCGGGCTTCAATGGAGAGATGCTTGTCGATGGCCTGAGCCATGGCGGCTGGACCGCGCTCAGCCTTCCGGGGATGGAAGGTGAGGAGCCTTTGAAGGCGAAGCTCACCGGCGTCGTCGCCTGGTATCCGCCCTGTGCTGCCATTGATCCTGCGATCAACATACCGACGCTGGTGATTGCGGCGGCTGAAGACCGCCATCCCGCAACGCCGCCGCAAGACTGTGTAGCCGCAGGAGAGCGATATGAATGGGTGGATGTACTTCTTCTTGAAGCTGCGTCCCACGCTTTCGATTATCCGAACCCGCCCGCTGTCGCCGGGCCGGGTGGCCGGATCATCCACAATGCGGGCGCAACGGACCGCGCCTATGAGCGGCTGGCGGACTGGCTGACCGAACAGCACCTGCCCTGATCTATTCCGCCTCGGTCAGTTCCTTGAAGCGCGCGAGGAAGCGTGCCTGCGCCTTTCGGGTCGAAAGCGGCTCAATCGCGATCGGCGTCAGCCCGCGCGGTCGCCCGAAAATCTGCGCGGCTTCTTCATCGGAAAAGCCCGCAATCTGCGTCGCTTCAAAAAAGGCAGACGCCTTGTCCGCGCGCTTGATAAGTTCTTCCACCGATTGCGGCAATTCGGCGGGCAGGCCAAAGCGCATATGAATGGCCGCCGCGAGGCGATGTTCGAAGGCTTTGTAGTCAATGCCGAGCGCCGCCTTGAAGGGGCTTATCATGTCGCCGATCACATATTCCGGCGCGTCATGAAGCAGCGCGGCAAGGCGCCATTTTGCAGGCCAGCCCGGCCGGAAGCGCGCGCAGATGTCATCCACCAGCACGCAATGTTCGGCAACGGTGAAGGCGTGATTGCCTTTCGTCTGGCCGTTCCAGCGGGCAACACGGGCAAGCCCGTGCGCAATGTCGTCGATCTCGACATCAAGAGGCGAGGGGTCGAGCAGGTCGAGCCTGCGCCCGCTCAACATGCGCTGCCAGGCCCGCGGCTTTTGCTGTGCTTTCGTCATGGGAGGCGGAACTTACGAAGCTTTGCTTCGTCTGTCGATTGCATGACTTCTCTCATCCCCCCCCCTTTCCCTGCGACGAAAAGCTGTGTTTTGACCATGCTCCATGTAGGGTTATGCTGATGCGGCCCGATACGCGAAAAAGAAAGAGGCAAGACAGAGCGAATGGCGATCGATCCCGTACCTTCCGATCTTCTCTATCGCGCCTGCGATACGAGCCAGTTTGATTTCGAAACAACGCTCGACCTTGAAGATCATTCGGGGCTGGTAGGGCAGGAGCGTGCGCTGGAAGCGCTGAGCTTCGGCACCGCTATTCGCCGTCAGGGATACAATATTTTTGTGCTCGGCCCGGATGGCGCGGGCAAGCATGAGGCGGTGTTGCGCTTTCTTGCGGGCGTCACCCAGCGCGAGTCGGCACCCTCTGACTGGGTCTATGTCAATAATTTCCAGACGCCCCACAAGCCCGTTGCCCTGCAGCTTGGTGCGGGCACGGGCCGCATACTGAAAGAGGGGATGCTGCGCGTCATCGATGATCTGAAGGTGACGATCCCCTCGGTCCTCGAAAGCGAGGAATATCAGAACCGCCGCCAGTCGATCGACGAAGAGTTTCAGGAAAAGCAGGAACATGTCTTCGAAGAATTGCGCGTAAAGGCGGAGGGCGAGGGGATTGCCCTGCTTCGCACCCCCGCCGGATTTGCCTTCGCGCCGGTGCATGACGGCAATGTGCTGAAGCCCGACGAGTTCAACGCGCTGCCCGAAAGCGAGCGCAAGCGCATTGAAAGCACGATCCAGTCGCTTCAGAAGGAACTCGCTGAAACGCTGGAGCGCATTCCCTCCTGGCAAAAGGAACATCACCAACGGGTGCGCGATCTCAATCGCGAAATGGCGGAGCGTTCCGTGGAACGGGCCATGCGCGATCTGCACGCGCTTTTTGCCACCCTGCCGCCCGTAACCGCATGGCTCGATGCGGTGATGGCAGACCTTATTGAAAATATCGGTACTTTCGCGGTGCCGCGCGGTGAGGATGTGCCGGAGCAGATGCGCATGATGGTTGCCATGCAGGCACTGCTGCAGGGGCGCAATGGTATGCCTTCCGGCACCGACCCCTTCCGCCGTTACGAGGTCAATGTCGTCGTGGACAATGGCCGGGAAGGCCGCACCACCGGCACTGCCAGCCGCCGCGCGCAGGATGTTGCGGATGCAGGCGGCTATATCGGCGGCGGCTCGCCCATCGTCTATGAAGACCATCCGACAATGGCGAACCTGCTGGGCCGTATCGAGCATATGTCTCAGATGGGGGCGCTCGTCACCGATTTCATGCTCATCAAGCCCGGCGCGTTGCACCGGGCGAATGGCGGCTATCTGCTGATCGATGCGCTGAAAATCCTGCGCGAGCCGCTTGCATGGGAAGCGCTCAAGCGCGCCATCCGCCGCCGCAAGATCGTCGTGGAAAGCGTGGGCGATTATCTGAGCCTTGTCAGCACCGTCTCGCTGGAGCCGGACCCCATTCCGCTTGATGTGAAGATCATCCTGCTTGGCGACCGCTATCTCTACTACATGCTGAGCAATCTCGACCCGGATTTCGGGGAGCTGTTCAAGGTCGCCGCCGATTTCGAAGACGAGATCGACCGCGAGCCGGAAAACGATCTGCTCTATGCGCGCCTCATTGCGGGCACCTGCCGGGAGGAAAATCTCCTGCCGATAGATCGCTCCGGCGTCGGCCGCCTGATCGAGCGTTCCTCACGGCAGGCGGAAGATGCGGAAAAGCTGTCCACCATCATGCGCCCCATCGTGGACCTCATGTGCGAGGCCGATCACATTGCCCGCAGCGCGGGCGCCACGCTGATAACGGCAGACCATATTGATCAGGCCGTGGAAGCACAGATCGCGCGCGCGGATCGCCTGCGCGAGCGCAGCCTTGAGATGATCACGCGCGACATCATCATCGTTGATACGGAAGGCGAATGCGTTGGGCAGGTGAACGGGCTCTCCGTTCTCTCCATGGGCAGCGTTTCCTTCGGCCGCCCGAGCCGCATCACGGCGCGTGTGCGCATGGGGCTTGGCAGCGCCCGCATTGTCGATATTGAGCGTGAGGTGGCTCTGGGCGGGCCGATCCATACGAAAGGCGTGCTTATTCTGTCCGGCTATATCTCCGGTCAGTTCCTGCCTGAAATTCCGCTCTCCATGAGCGCCAGCATCGTCTTCGAGCAGTCCTATGGTGGTATCGATGGCGACAGCGCCTCGTCGGCAGAGCTTTACGCGCTTATCTCGGCACTCGCAGAGGCGCCCATCGCGCAGGGCCTTGCTGTCACAGGCTCCGTCAACCAGCATGGTGAGGTGCAGGCAATCGGCGGCGTGAATGACAAGATCGAAGGCTTCTTCGATATCTGCATGCGCCGCGGCCTCACTGGCGACCAGGGTGTGCTTATTCCTGCCGCCAATGTGAAGCATCTCATGTTGCGTCAGGATGTTGTCGATGCGGTCGAGCGCGGCATGTTCGCGATCTATCCAGTGGAGCATATCGAGGAAGGCGTCGAACTGCTCATGGGTGCGCCCGCCGGTGTGCGTCAGGCAGATGGCAAATTTCCTCCGGGTACGATCTTTGCGCGCGCGGAAGAACGTCTCGCAGCCTTTGCCGACAATCAGCGCCGCTTTGCCCAGCGTTCTGATGATGTGAACAACTCGAAAAACAGAAAGGGAGCATGATGGCGGCTCCCGACGGAAAGGTGAAAGTGGCGGAAGAGCGGGCAGCTGCGCAGACACGCATTATTGTCGGTCTCGATACTTCGCTGGCCGCGCGTGAGGCGCTGCAACTGGCCGTCCGCCTTGCCGCCTCGGTTGATGCACGCCTCAAGGGTGTGTTTGTTGAAGATGAAAATCTTCTGGGTCTTGCCGATTTGCCTTTTGCGCGCGAAATCTCCTTCTCGGGCGAAGTGCGCAACATTGACCCGGAGCGCATGCTGCGTGCGATCAAGGCGCAGGCGGAAAGCGCGCGCCGCGTGCTGGCGCGGATTGCATCCCAGGCGCAGGTGGAATGGAGCTTCGATATAAGGCGCGGCCGCCCGCTCTCCGTTCTGGCCGAAAACATGGTGAGAGATGACACACTGGTCATCCGCTCGCCGGGTGTTGCCTCGCGCGAGATCGGTCGTGCGGTGCGCGCCGCAACGCGCGATGCCCGCGCGGATGTTCTTCTCGTTTCAAGCGGCGCTGGCCTGCGCAGTTCCCTTTCGCTGCCGCAACTGGAGCGGCAGGGAATGCTTCTAACCACACAAGGCACTCTGCCGGGCCGCCCGGTCGCGGCTATTGATGAAGGCACAAGTGGCGGTGAAGCCTGCAGCGCCTTTGCTGAAATGCTCGCGGCGCGCACCGGTGCGCCTTTCCTGCGCCTGTCGGCGCGGGGGCAATCGCCGGTTGACCTTGCTGCCGCTGCGCGGCAAAGCGGCGTCGGTATTCTTGTCGTCAATGCAGACTGGCTCGGCAATGATGACGATGCGGTGAGCCTGTCGGCTGCTGCCGGTTGTCCGGTGCTGCTGCTCGGAAAAGATCGAGGGTCCCATTCGGGATCAGCGGAAAATCCCGTTTAGGGAAACAGAGGGAGACTGAAAATGCCCGTGCGCAAGATACTCGTACCGCTCGCCGGCCGTCCGATGGATGGGGAGGTACTCGCAACGGCTCTGTCTGTCGCGCGTGATTTCGAAGCGCAGCTCGTCGCGCTGTTTGCGCGACCCGATCCGACGGAAGCCCTGCCTTATCTCGGCGATGGCGTTTCCGGTCAGGTGATTGAAGACCTGATGCAGGCTGCACGCGAAGGCGCGAATGAAGCTGCGTCCCGCATCCGCGCATCCTTGGCGGCAGCGGCTGCAGAAGCGGGCATTCCCGTTGCGGAGAGGGGCGGGGAAGCGCAGCTTCCTTCCGTTCGTTTCGTTGATGTCACGGGGCGTCGCGACGAAGTAGTTGCAAAGCACAGCCGCCTTTCAGACCTCATCGTCTTTGGCGAAAGCGCAACCGGCATCGCAGGCGGCACCGCCCTCGAAGCAGCCATGATGACGGCGGATCGCCCGGTGCTTCTCGCGCCCAAAAAGGCGTGGAGCCCCGTCGGCGGCTCCGTATGCATCGGCTGGGATGACAGCCCCGAGGCGTCAAGCGCCGTCATTGCGGCGCTGCCCTTCCTCGAAAAGGCAAGGAACGTCACCATTCTCTGTGTCGGCGGCAAGGAGCTTGATCCGGGCCCCGGTTCCACGCTCGCCGACTACCTCGCGCTTCATGGTGTGGTGGCCGATGTTCACCTTGTCGATGCGGGCAGCCGCGCCGTTGGTGAAGTGCTGCTTGAGCATGCAGAACAGGCGAAGGCCGACCTTCTTGTTATGGGCGGTTACGGCCACAGCCGCCTGCGCGAGTTCCTCATCGGCGGCGTCACGCAGCATGTACGCGCCCATGCAACAATCCCGGTGCTCATGGCCCATTAGGGAGGAAGCAGCATGACCCTGTACCACATCCATATGACCCTTGCCCGGAACGAGGACTACCCGAACGGCTCTTCCGCGCATGGCTATGATCTCGTCGTTCCGCTCGACGAGAAAATGATGCTCGATCCTGATGAATGGAAGGCTCACGCAAAGGAATGCGTCGTGCGCCGCTTCTGGCAGGGAGAGCCGGATCAGAAAGGGCTGCTGCGTCACATCGGTCGCGGCTGGGTCGTCGATTATGATGCGACGACGCCCGAAGGAGACGAGCCTTTCTTCAAGCTTGATCGCCATGAGTTCAAGGCGGGCGAATATCTTTCCGTCCGCGAACAGGATGGCGACATGCAGACCTTCCGCATCGTCACCGTCGAGCCGCTGAAGAAATAAGCAGAACAGAGACACCCGAAAGAGTCATCCTGGCGACAGGCGCCAGGATGACATTTTTCTGTTCGCTTCAGGAATGAAACACGCCTTTAGGCGCGCTTCCTCACAAGCACATTACCGGCGGAGTAGCCCGCGCCGAAGCTGCAAATAAGGCCGAGATCGCCTTCCTTCAGATCTTCATTGAACTTGCTGAAGGCGATGATCGAGCCAGCCGAACTTGTATTGGCATATTCCTGAAGAATATTCGGCTGCTCGCTCGGCTCCGGTTCGCGGCCCAGCACCTTGCGACCAATAAAATCGTTCATGTTCTTGTTCGCCTGATGCAGCCACATCCGCTTCAGCTCTTTCGGATCGAGTCCCAGATCGGCCATATGGTCGAGAATGAGCTGGGCCACCATCGGCACCACTTCCTTGAAGACCTTGCGCCCTTCCTGCACGAAGAGCTTGTCCTTTGCGCCAATGCCTTCCGGCGTCGCGCGATTGAGGAAGCCGAAATTGTTGCGAATGTTGTTGGAGAATTTGGTGATGAGCCGCGTGCCCAGAAT
>NZ_JBATWS010000456.1:0-5716 GCF_049672805.1 Parvibaculum sp. | reverse complement strand
GCGTGCGCGAACACGCCCGCAATGCGGATGCGGTCGCCCGCTTCCTTGATGGGCATGAGGGCATTGAGCGCGTGCTCTATCCCGGCCTGCCCAGCCACCCGCAGCACAATGTCGCCATGAGCCAGATGGAAGCGGGCGGCAACATCGTTGCCTTCGAGGTGAAGGGCGGCAAGGAAGGGGCATTCCGCTTCGCCAATAATCTTCAGGTCGTGAAAATCTCGAACAATCTGGGCGATGCGAAGAGCCTCATCACCCACCCCGCCACCACGACCCATCAGCGCCTGCCGAAAGAGACGCGCGAGGAGATGGGCATTCGGGACGGGCTGCTCCGGCTTTCTGTGGGCCTTGAAGACGCTGGCGATCTCATTGAAGACATGCAGCGTGCGCTGGCTAAAAAAGGCTGATTTTCCGCCTCAAAAATGCCGCCGTTAACAGCAATTTAGAAGATCTTCCCTAAGCTGTAAGGACTGAGGGGAGTGAGGTCCACAGGCTTGCCGCCAGACCTCTCGCGGCACATATCTTTTGCAGGGCTGCGACCTCGACCGTTTCCGCCCTGCTCCCAAAAGACGCATTCGTGCAAGGATCGCCGATGTACAGCGCCATCACCCGCTCCATCAAAATTCATGTCGAGCCGACCTATCTGGAAGATCAGTCGGAGCCCGACCAGGATTACTATGTGTGGGCCTATCATGTGACCATCGAGAACCGTGGTCAGGAAACGGTGCGCCTGCGCTCGCGCTACTGGAAGATCACGGATGCGACGGGCTACATGCATGAAGTGCGCGGCCCCGGTGTTGTCGGCGAGCAGCCGCTTCTGCGCCCCGGCGAAAAGTTCGAATATACGAGCGGCACTCCGCTTGCCGCCCCTTCCGGCGTGATGTTCGGCAATTACGAGATGGAAACGGAAACAGGCGAGACTTTCGAGGTCGATATTCCTGCCTTTTCGCTCGACAGCCCCTATGCCAAGCGGATGTTCCACTAGGACCATCCCGCACTCGCTTCCCTCATCGGCCCGGACTAGGATGGTGTGAAACATCACACCCTTCATCGTGCCTGCCGGAAGCCGACCTCATGACCGCGCCGCAAATATTTACGCCCCGGGAGATGATCGAAAAGCTCATCTCCTTCGACACGACGAGCTATCTCTCCAATCTCGCCCTTGTCGAGTTCGTGGAGAACTATCTCGCGAGCCACGGCGTTACCTCGCGGCGCGTGATGAATGACGACGGCACCAAGGCAAATCTCTTCGCAACGCTGGGCGATGAAACGCAGCCGGGCGGCATCGTACTTTCCGGCCACACCGATGTAGTGCCCGTCGAGGGGCAGGACTGGTCGAGCGATCCCTTCCGCGTGAGAGAGGCGGACGGCAAGCTCTTCGGTCGCGGCACGAGCGACATGAAAAGCTTCATCGCCATTGCGCTCGCCTTTGTTCCGGCCTTCCTGAAAGGTGGGCCCAAGATCCCCGTCCATTTCGCACTTTCCTATGATGAGGAAGTGGGCTGCCTTGGCGTGCGCCCCATGATCGACAGCATCATCCGCACCCTGCCGCGCCCGCAAATCGTGATTGTTGGCGAGCCTTCTTCCATGAAGGTCGTGAATGCGCACAAGGGCATCCAGTCCTATCAGACCACCGTGACGGGGCTTGAGTTCCATTCAAGCCAGACCCATCTCGGCGTCAGCGCTATCCAGTATGCGGCGGAACTGATTTCCTTCCTGATGCGCCTCGCAGAAGAAATGCGCGAGCGCGGCGACCCATCGGGCCGCTTCAGCCCGCCCTTCACCACCATCAATGTCGGCACGATACGCGGCGGCACGGCGCTCAACATCATTCCACGGAAATGTTCTTTCCTGTGGGAGTATCGCTCGCTGCCGGATGCGGACCCGTCCGAGATCATCACGCGCTTCAATGAGTTTGCGGAAAGCAATGTGCTGCCGCAGATGCGGGCGATTTTCCCCGAGGCGCGGATCGAAACGGTTACGCGCGCGCAGTCACCGGGACTTGCTCCGCGCGATGGCGAGCCGGGCGAGACGCTGGTGATGAAACTTGCCCGCTGCAACGCGGCGGAAGCGGTTTCCTACAACACTGAAGCCGGACTTTTTCAGCTTGCGGATATTCCCACCGTTGTCTGCGGGCCGGGCGACATTGCCCAGGCACACAAGCCTGATGAGTTCATCTCGCTCTCGCAGGTGAAGGAATGCGAGGCCTTCATGCAGCGCCTTGCGGATCACGTTTCGGGCAAGGCGATCTAGCCAATTGAGCGCGCCTACACGTCACCCTCCCTCAAGGGGAGAGTGAAAGAAAGTTCTTCTATCGCAATACCGGGCCCATGCTGCGGCGGACTTCCGCCGTCAGCGCATCGTCAAAATTCTTCGCAAGCGACTGGATCAGCGCCGCATAGGCAGCGTCACGCTCGTTGAGGCTTGCACTTTCCAGAATTGTGCGTGTTGCGGATGCATCCACATCGGCGCTCCATTCCTCGAAATTGCCGGCCTCGGCCCCCGCCCGCTCGACCACAAGGCGAGCCTTCAGCCGCGCGGTGAGGCGCGTATCAAGCTGGTCACCGAATACGCCGGTGAGACCACCCTTTTTCGGCAGGTCTTCCGAAATCACGCTGCCGTCAAGCACAGTCAGCACCGCGCGGCCGCGACTGCCGGTGGCGATGATGCGCGCGGCTGCCCATGACCGGGCAACGCTTTCCGGTGTCACCGGATGAAGGTGCTCCACATTGGGGGCGCGGCCCGGAGCGCGATATCGCGGCTCGATGGTGATGCTTGCAACATCGAGACGAAGAGGCGTCTGCGCCTCAAAGCTCACGGCGCGCGGTCCTGCAGGCGGGGGTGGCGCATCCGCACAGGCGGCAAGAAGCAATGTCGAGAGCAGCGCTGCAAGAACAGGCAGCGGCCGCAGGCGGGAAAAGACCGTGTCGGAAGTGTTCTTCACTTCGAGCCCCTTTTTCAGTCGAGCCCTTCCTTTAGCTGGTCCGGCTCAAAGACATAAACTTCGCTGCAGAATTCGCAGGTTGTGGTGATGACACCTTCCTGCACCATTTCGTCGATTTCATGGCTGCCGAAGGAGCGCAGGATGCTGGTCATCCGGTCACGCGAGCAATGGCACGCAAATTCGAGCGATACGGGATCGTAGGCACGAACGCCATCCTCGTGAAAGAGGCGATAGAGCAGCCGGTTCGACTCGAGGGAAGGATCAAGCAACTCATGATCCTCCACCGTATCGAGAAGGATCGAGGCGCGGTTCCAGTTCTCTTCCTCATCCGTGAAGGGACGATCATCATTTTCCTCGCGGAAAGAGGTGAGCCCGCCCTCGCGCGCGATGTGCTGGATCATGATGGCGCCAGCGCGCCAGTTCTTCTCCGGCGTTCCTTCCGCGCGGTGATAATAGGGCCCGGCCGCAAGATGGATGCGCGTTGCGACCTGCTCGGAGCTTGCGAAATATTCATGCGCGGAGTGGCTGAGACCGTCCGGGTGAATCGAAACGATGCCCTGATAGCGCTCCATATCGCGCCCCTGATCGATGGTAAGGGCGAGATAGCCATCGCCCATTAACTCGGCAGGTGAGGTGCGCCCTTCCGCCAAAGCAGCGGCCACGCGCTCTTCACCCATCTGCGCATAGCCGCGCATCATGCCGGGCGTTTCGAAGTCGGCTACGAGCATGCCGACCGGCCCTTTGCTTTGGGTCTGCAGGATGAAGCGCCCGTCAAACTTGAGCGCGGAGCCGATCATGGCGGTGAGCGCCATCGCCTCGCCAAGCAGGCGCGACACGGGTTCGGGATAGGCATGCGCCGTCAGCACACGGTCCACCAGCGGCCCAAGCCGCACGATGCGCCCGCGGATTCCCAGTTCCTCGATCAGGAAGGGCTGGACGAGGTCGTCTGTCGGGATACCGTCTTTGCTACCCAAGAACTCTGCCTGCCTTGCGGTTTAACGGAAGCACCAGGCGAGCACGCCCTTTTGTGCATGGAGCCGATTTTCAGCTTCATCAAAAACAACGGAAGCTGGCCCGTCGATCACATCCGCCGTCATTTCTTCGCCGCGATGCGCGGGCAGGCAGTGCATGAAAAGCGCGTCCTTGCCCGCCGCCGCCATCAGGCGCTCATTCACCTGATAGGGTGCCAGCAAATTGTGGCGGCGCGCGGCGGTTTCAATGCTGTCGCCCATCGAGACCCATGTGTCGGTGTTGATGGCATCGACACCATCCACCGCCTCGAAGGGATCAGCGGTCACGGTGATCTTCGCGCCTTTCTTCCGCGCCCAGTCGAGCGTCTTTTCGCAAGGCGCAAGTTCGGGCGGGCAGGCAAGACGAAGTTCAAACTCAAGCTGGGCTGCCGCATGAATCCATGAGGTCGAGACATTGTTGCCATCTCCGACCCATGCAATGCGCCGTCCCTTGATGGGGCCGCGATGTTCTTCGAATGTCATCACATCCGCCATGATCTGGCAGGGATGGGAGCGATCCGTCAGCCCGTTGATGACGGGCACGGTTGCATATTCGGAAAGCTCCAGCAGCTTTTCGTGATCCGTGGTGCGGATCATGATGGCGTCCACATAGCGCGAGAGAACGCGTGCCGTATCGGCGATGGTTTCACCGCGGCCAAGCTGCGTGTCCTGCCCGTTCAGCAGCAGCGTCTCGCCGCCGAGCTGGCGCATGGCCACATCGAAGGAAACGCGTGTCCGTGTCGAGGGTTTCTCGAACAGCATGGCGAGAAGTTTGCCCTTGAGCGGCTTGTCGGCATCGGGTTCCGCCTGGCCGAGTCCTGCGCGGGCCTTCTTGCGGGATGCTGCATTTTCGAGGATCGCGCGGAGTTCGCCTGCCGCGACCACATCGAGATCAAGAAAATGTCGGGGCGTTGCTGTCGCCTTCATGATGTCGCTCCTGCTGCCTTTGCTTCGGCACCAAGCGCCGCATCAAGCCTTGCGCAGGCGACCATCAGCTTTTCCATCGCCTCATCGAGATGGGCTTCCTCAATGTTGAGCGGCGGCAGCAGCCGCACCACATTGTCGCCCGCACCGACGGTCAACATTTTTTCATCGCGCAGCGCCGCCACGAGATCCGTGTTGGGCACATGGCAGCGAATACCGAGCATCAGCCCTTCGCCGCGAATTTCTTCCACGATGCGCGGGAAGCGATCCGCGAGCATGGCAAGCTTCTGCCGGAATTTCAGACCAAGCATCCGCACATGCGGCAGGAAGGTTTCATCAAGCGCGAGATCCATCACTGCATTGGCAACCGCCATGGCAAGCGGGTTGCCGCCAAAGGTGGAGCCATGTGTGCCCGCCGTCATGCCGGCTGCGGCCTCTTCGCTTGCAAGGCAGGCACCAACGGGGAAACCGCCGCCCAGCGCCTTTGCAACGGCCATGATGTCCGGCGTGATGCCCGCATGTTCATGCGCAAAGAGCTTGCCCGTGCGGCCGACGCCGGTCTGCACTTCATCGAGCACGAGCAGGATGCCCTTTTCGTCGCAAAGCGCGCGGATGTGCCGGAGGTCTTCATTGGAGATGACACGGATGCCGCCCTCGCCCTGTACCGGCTCGATCAGAATACCCGCCGTGGCAGGGCCGATCGCCGCTTCGAGCGCCTTCAAATCACCGAAAGGCACCTGCGGGAAACCCGGCATGACCGGCCAGAATCCTTCGAGATATTTTTTCTGTCCGCCCGCCGCGATGGTTGCGAGGGTGCGGCCATGGAACGCGCCTTCCATGG
>NZ_JBATWS010000455.1:0-2746 GCF_049672805.1 Parvibaculum sp. | reverse complement strand
GAAAGCGGTGATGGATGCAATCAACCTCGCCGCGCAGCTTTGCATCTCGGGTCAGGCTGGTGGCATGGTCACCAACCCCATTCACAAGCGCGCGCTTTATGATGCGGGCCTTTCCGTTCCGGGGCATACGGAATATCTGGCAGACCTCTGCGGCGGGACCACGCCGGTGATGATGCTCTCCTGCTTTGACCTGCGCGTTGTGCCTGTGACGGTCCATCTCCCGCTCCAGAAGGTCGTCGGGCAGCTGACGCGCGAGACCATTATCGAGCAGGGGCAGATCCTCGCTGCCGCGCTGCAAACCGATTTCTCGATCCCTCACCCGCGCATTGCGGTTGCAGCCCTCAATCCCCATGCTGGCGAGGAAGGGCGGCTTGGCCGCGAGGAAATCGACATCATCGCACCCGCCATCAAGGCACTGAGCGACAACAATACCGGCGCTAACTTCACCGGGCCTCACCCCGCCGACACGCTGTTCCATGCAGCCGCGCGGAAAAATTACGATGCGGTTCTCTGCATGTATCACGATCAGGCCCTGATCCCGCTCAAGACGATTGATTTCGAGAATGGCGTCAACACGACGCTGGGGCTTCCCATCGTGCGCACATCGCCGGACCACGGCACCGCACTCGACATTGCGGGCAAGGGCATGGCACATCCCGGCAGTCTCATTGCCGCCATCAGGGCCGCCGGCGACATGGCCGCATGCAGGGCACGCCAGTGAGCCTCTCGGACCTGCCACCGCTCCGCGAGGTCATCGCGAAACACGGGCTTTCTGCGCAGAAGTCCCTCGGCCAGAACTTCCTGCTTGATCTCAACCTCACAGGCCGCATTGCCCGCGCTGCGGGGCCGCTTGAGGGCCATGATGTTGTCGAGGTTGGTCCCGGACCGGGTGGCCTGACCCGCGCCCTGCTCGAGAATGGTGCGCGACGGGTGATTGCCATTGAGCGCGATCCCCGCTGCATCGCCGCGCTCGAGGAAATCTCTGCGGCTTGCCCCGGCAGGCTCGCCATCATCGAGGGCGATGCGCTGACGACGGATATGCGTGCTCTTGTGGAAGGTCCGGCACGGATCGTTGCCAACCTTCCTTACAATATCGGAACGCCGCTTCTCGTCGGCTGGTTGCAGACCGAGCCGTGGCCACCCTGGTATGAAAGCCTCACCCTCATGTTCCAGCGAGAGGTCGCAGAGCGCATCACCGCTCTGCCCGGCAGCAAGGCCTATGGCCGCCTTGGTGTGCTGGCACAGTGGCGCACGCAGGCGCGGATCCTGTTCAACGTGGACAAGCGTGCCTTTACGCCGCCGCCCTCCATCACTTCCTCTGTCGTGGAGTTGGTGCCGCGCGCGCAGCCGTTGGCCGAAGCGCCGCCGCGCATGCTCGAACGCATAGTGGCCGCCGCATTCGGCCAGCGCCGGAAGATGCTGCGGGCGAGCCTCAAATCGCTGGGCCTCGGAGACCCTGCCGGCTTTATCGAAGCAGCCGGCATTTCCCCGACGCAGCGCGCGGAAGAGCTTTCGGTCGAGGAGTTCTGCGCCCTTGCCCGGGCTGTCTCTGCCCTCGATTAAAGCGCCTCGCAATGGTTGTCCGGCATGCTCGCTCGTGGCACATTGCGATCAAATCACAATGACAAATGTTCCCCTGGAGACGTCTCATGAAGTCCGAAGCAATCGTCGAATATGGCCAGCCGCTGCAGCTTGTTGAAAGCGCGACGCCGGAGCCCAAGGGAACGGAAGTGCTTCTGAAGGTCACGCATTGCGGCGTGTGCCATTCGGACGTGCATATCCATGACGGCCATTTCGACATGGGCGGCGGCAACAAACTCGATGTGCGCGCGGGACGCCAGCTTCCCTTTACGCTTGGCCATGAAATCGAAGGTGAAATCATCGCAGCCGGGCCGGATGCTGAAGGGGTGACGATAGGGGATCGCGTCGTTGCCTTCCCGTGGATCGGCTGCGGCGAGTGCCCGACCTGCAACCGGGGTGACGAACATCTCTGCAACAAACCGCGTGCGCTTGGTATTCAGGTGGCGGGCGGTTATGCGACGCATGTTCTCGTGCCGCATCCGCGCTATCTGCTCGACTATACGGGCGTGCCTGAAGGGCTGGCCGCGACCTATATGTGCTCGGGCCTCACCGCCTATAGCGCCATGAAGAAGCTCGGCGACATCAGCCCGGAAGAGCGCGTCATGGTGGTCGGCCTTGGCGGTGTCGGTATGATGGGCCTGCAATTCGCAAAAGCACTCTTTCCTGCCGCACCGCTCGGCGCAGATGTGGACGACAACAAGCTGCAATCGGCGCGCGGCGCAGGTGCGCATGAGGTTTACAACCCGAAGGACGAAGACGCGATCCGCAAGGTGCTCGCCGACACGAATGGCGGCGTGCCCGCTGCTGTCGATTTCGTCGGCTCGGAAGCCTCTCTCAAGTTCGCGACCAGTGTTGTGCGCAAGGGCGGCAAGGTGATCGTGGTAGGCCTTTTCGGCGGTGGCTTCGCCATGCCGATCCCCCTCTTCCCCATGCGCGCCATCTCCATCGGCGGCTCCTATGTCGGCTCGCTTGAGGAAACCAAGGAGATGATGGAACTGGTGAAAGCCGGCAAGATCGACCCCATCCCCGTCAGCACCCGCCGGCTGGGCGAAGGCTCGAAATCACTGGACGATCTGCGCAATGGCACCGTGATGGGCCGGGTGGTGCTGAAGCCGTAAATAGGCCGAAAAATTACCCCTTGCCACGCAACTTATTGAAGTGCTCG
>NZ_JBATWS010000454.1:0-2556 GCF_049672805.1 Parvibaculum sp. | reverse complement strand
GCGCTGGAAGGCGGCGGGGACAGCGGTGGCCGTAATCGCCGCGAAGAGCGCGCCTGAGCGCCCAAGAATTGAGCGAAGAGAGTTTCGATCATGTTGCAACCGAAGCGCACCAAATTCCGGAAGGCTCATAAGGGCCGGATCCATGGCAAGGCCAAGGGCGGAATGAATCTCGACTTTGGGGCGTTTGGCCTCAAGGCGCAGGAGCCGGCCCGTATCACGGCACGGCAGATCGAGGCGGCGCGCCGCGCGATCACCCGTCACATGAAGCGTGCGGGCCGCGTCTGGATCCGGATTTTTCCGGATGTCCCGGTCTCCTCGAAGCCGACCGAAGTCCGCATGGGCAAGGGCAAGGGTTCGCCGGAATTCTGGGCGGCGCGCGTGAAGCCGGGCCGCATCATGTTCGAGATTGACGGGGTTCCGCTCGATGTGGCGGAAGAGGCGCTGCGTCTGGGGGCTGCCAAGCTTCCGATCAAGACGCGCTTTGTGGCGCGCCCCGGGGACCATGCTTGAGGCATCCGATACCGCCACGTGCGGTCGAATGAAAGGGTAGGGCCATGAAGGCCAGCGAAGTACGAGACATGACGCCGGACCAGCTCTCTGATGAGTTGCTGAAGCTCAAGAAGACGCAGTTCAATCTGCGTTTCCAGAGCGCGAGCGGACAGCTCGAGAAGGTTGATCAGATGCGCAAGGTGCGCCGTGACATTGCGCGGATCAAGACGATCCAGCGTCAGCGCGCCGCTGAAGCGAGCAAGGGCTGAGGATAACGAAATGCCGAAGAGAATCCTTCAGGGTGTCGTGGTCAGCGACAAGAACGACAAGACGGTGGTCGTGAATGTCGAGCGCCGTTTCAAGGACCCGCTTCTCAAGAAGATTGTGCGCCGGTCCAAGAAGTTCCACGCCCATGACGAGAACAACACGGCGAAAGTCGGCGACATCGTGAAGATTCGCGAGTGCCGTCCGTTCTCGAAGTTGAAGAAATGGGAAGTTTACACGGACGAAGCCTGATCCCATTCGAGGTCAGGAACCGTTCCGAGCAAGGCGGATGAAGTCATGATCCAGCAAGAGACCAACCTGGATGTTGCCGACAACTCTGGTGCGCGCCGCGTGATGTGCATCAAGGTTCTCGGTGGCTCCAAGCGGAAGTACGCTTCCGTGGGCGACATCATTGTCGTCAGCGTGAAGGAAGCTATTCCGCGCGGCAAGGTGAAGAAGGGCGACGTCATGAAGGCGGTCGTCGTGCGCACGGCGAAGGATATTCGCCGGGCCGATGGCAGCGTCATCCGCTTCGACCGCAATGCGGCTGTCCTGATCAATGGTCAGGGTGAACCCATTGGTACACGTATCTTCGGCCCGGTTACTCGCGAACTTCGCGCGAAGAACCACATGAAGATCGTTTCGCTGGCGCCGGAGGTGCTCTAATGGCCGCGAAGATCAAGAAGGGCGACAAGGTCGTCGTCCTGACCGGCAAGGATAAGGGCAAGACGGGCGGCGTGATCGCTGTCTTCCCGAAAGAGAACAAGGCGCTCGTGCAGGGCGTCAACATGGTGAAGCGCCACGAGAAGCCGTCTCAGACGACGACGGGCGGTATTGTGTCGCGCGAAGCGAAGATCGATCTGTCCAATCTCGCGATCCAGGATCCGAAGACGGGCAAAGCGACGCGCGTGGGTTTCAAGACGCTGGATGATGGCCGCAAGGTCCGTGTTGCCAAGGCGTCGGGAGAGTTGATCGATGGCTGAAGCGACTTACATTCCGCGGCTGAAGCAGCAGTATATTGAGAAGATCCGCCCGGCGCTGACCGAGCAGTTCTCCTACAAGAACGTGCATCAGGTGCCGCAGCTCGAAAAGATCGTCATCAATATGGGTGTTGGCGAAGCTGTCGGTGACTCCAAGAAGGTGAAGAGCGCCTTTGAAGACCTGCAGGCCATTGTCGGCCAGAAGCCGGTCATCACCAAGGCGAAGAAGTCGATCGCGACGTTCAAGCTGCGTGAAGGCATGCCGATCGGTGTGAAGGTAACGCTGCGCAAGGACCGTATGTATGAGTTCCTTGACCGCCTGGTCACGATTGCTCTGCCGCGCGTTCGCGACTTCCGTGGTCTCAACGCAAAGAGCTTTGACGGTCGCGGCAACTATTCGATGGGCCTGAAAGAACACATCGTGTTCCCGGAAATCGACTACGACAAGGTCGATCAGGTATGGGGTATGGACATCACTGTCTGTACAACTGCGAAGACGGACGACGAGGCGCGCGAGCTGCTTCGCAAGTTCAACTTCCCCTTCACGAAATGATTTTTTCTCTGGTCCGCGCGGGCGGGCCGACGGAGGTTTGAATGGCTAAGAAAAGCGCCATTAATCGGGACCTGAAGCGGCGGAAGCTGGTTGCCAAGTTTGCAGCCAAGCGCGCGAAGCTGAAGGCGATCACGAAGGACGAGTCGCTGTCGATGGAAGAACGCTTCCAGGCCCAGTTGAAGCTTGCTGAGCTGCCGCGCAACTCATCCAAGACCCGGATTCACAATCGCTGCGAAGTGTCCGGCCGCAGCAAGGCTTATTACCGTAAGC
>NZ_JBATWS010000453.1:0-13956 GCF_049672805.1 Parvibaculum sp. | reverse complement strand
ACCCCATAGTGAACGGTTTTCGGGATCAGGACGTATGACCAGACCCGTTACCGTCCGTTTCGCACCTTCGCCGACAGGCCATCTGCATGTCGGCAACGCACGGGCGGCACTCTTCAACTTTCTCTTCGCGCGGAAGAATGGCGGAAAGTTCATGCTCCGTATGGACGATCCGGATGATGAGCGCTCAACCGCAGAGTTTGCCGCCGCCATCGAAGAGGATCTCGACTGGCTCGGGCTCAAACACGATATTTTCGCGCGGCAGTCCGAACGCCTTGAAGCCTATGAAGCAGCGGCGGAGAAGCTGAAAGCTGCGGGTCGTCTCTACCCGGCCTATGAAAGTGCCGCCGAATTGGACCGCCGCCGCAAGCGCCAGCTCGCCCGCGGTTTGCCGCCGGTTTATGACCGGGCCGCGTTGAAACTGACGGATGAGGAGCGCGCCGCCCTTGAGGCCGAAGGCCGCCGCCCGCATTGGCGTTTCAAGCTCGACCATGAACAAGTGGCGTTCGACGATATCATTCAGGGCCATGTCGCGGTGGATGGTGCGTCGCTTTCCGATCCGGTGCTGATCCGCGAGGATGGCCGCTTCCTCTATACGCTGCCAAGCATCGTGGATGATATTGACTTCGGGATCACCCATGTCATTCGCGGCTCGGACCACATCACCAATACTGGCGTGCAAATCCAGATCATCCGCGCGCTTGGCGCGGAGCCGCCTGTCTTTGGGCATTACTCGCTGCTGAACGGGCCGGAGGGAAAGCCTCTTTCCAAGCGCCATGAAGCGGAGCGCTTCTCGCTTCGCGCGCTTCGGGCGGCGGGCTATGAGGCGATAGCGCTCAACGCGCTGCTCGCCCGGCTCGGCACGCCGGACCCGATGGAGCCATGCCTCACGCTGGATGAACTGGCGGAAGGCTTCGACCTCTCAAGGCTCGGCCGCTCCGACATTCGTTTCGATCCGGCTGATCTCGCCCGCGCCAATACGGCCTGCCTCCACCTCATGCCCTATGCGGCGGCGGCACCGCGCCTTCAGGCGCTTGGCTGCGATCTCGGGGAAGATTTCTGGGACACGGTGAAGCCCAATCTCGTTCTCTTTTCCGATGCCGCGGAATGGGCACGCATCGTGCAGGGTCCGCTTGATCCGATCATCGAAGAGAAGGACTTTGCGGCGGCCGCACTGGCCGCGTTGCCGCCGGAACCCTGGGGGGCGGAGACATGGGGCGCATGGACAGATGCGGTGAAGGAGGCAACGGGCCGCAAGGGCAAGGCGCTCTTCATGCCGCTCCGCCTCGCCCTGACGGGTCTGACGCATGGACCGGAACTCAAAAACCTGCTACCCCTCATTGGAAGAGCACGGGCCGAGGCTCGGCTCAAGGGTCTAACGGCTTGATTGTGCTATAGTTTTAACGGCGACGAATGGAGACACCGGCATGAACCCGGCTCTCTCGATCATTCAGGGCTTGATTATTAGCGGCTAGCCATAGCTTCGCCGCCGCCGTAAAAGCACGCTTGCAAATCCATTGTGGAAAACGGGTCCGGTCGGTGGCGGAAGTCACCTCCTGAGCGGGCCTTTGGCCGCTCCATGATGCGGAACCGAACCATGAGCAAGTCCAGTAAAGAACGCCTCTATCTTTTCGACACCACGCTGCGCGACGGCGCCCAAACCTCAGGTGTCAATTTCAGCGTGGAAGATAAGCGGCTGATCGCGCGCCTGCTGGACGAACTCGGTATTGACTACATCGAAGGCGGCTATCCGGGGGCAAACCCGGCGGACACCGCATTTTTCGCCGAGCGGCCCCAACTCAACCACGCGAAGTTCACCGCCTTCGGCATGACGAAGCGGGCGGGGCGCAGCGCCTCGAATGATCCGGGCCTCGTCGGTGTGCTTGAGGCGGCTACGGATGCCGTCTGCCTTGTTGCAAAAAGCTGGGACTTCCATGTCAAAGTCGCGCTTGGCGTGACGAATGAAGAAAATCTCGAAGCCATTGCCGAAAGCGTGAAGGCTATCGCCGCCAAAGGGCGCGAGCCGATGATCGATTGCGAGCATTTCTTTGACGGTTACAAGGCAAACCCCGACTATGCGCTTTCCTGTGTGAGGACGGCGCTCGAGGCTGGTGCGCGCTGGGCCGTGCTTTGCGACACCAATGGCGGCACGCTGCCCGATGAGGTGGAACGCATCGTGGGCGAAGTGATTGCCTCGGGTGTGCCGGGCGAGAAGCTGGGCATTCACGCGCATAACGACACGGAGAATGCGGTGGCAAATTCGCTTGCCGCCATTCGCGCAGGCGTGCGGCAGGTGCAGGGCACGCTAAACGGGCTGGGCGAGCGGTGCGGTAATGCCAATATGGTGTCGCTCATTCCGACGCTGCTGCTGAAGGATGTTTACGCGAGCCGTTTTGAAATCGGTGTGCCGCAGGAGCGGCTGAAGAACCTCGTCCATGTTTCGCGCACGCTGGACGAAGTGCTGAACCGTGCGCCGAACCGCTATGCACCCTATGTGGGCGAAAGCGCCTTCGCGTCGAAAGCAGGAATCCATGTTTCCGCGATCCTGAAAGACCCGAAAACCTATGAGCATGTGCCGCCCGAAAGCGTCGGCAACAAGCGCAAGATTGCCGTCTCCGACCAGGCGGGGCGCTCGAACATCCTGGCGCGTCTTGAGGAAGCAGGCATCGCTTTCGATTCCAATGACAGCCGGATCGGGCGCCTGCTGGAAGAAGTGAAGGAACGAGAATTCCTCGGCTATTCCTATGATGGCGCTGAAGCCTCATTCGAATTGCTCGCGCGGCGTATTCTGGGCGAAGTGCCGGAGTTCTTCTTCGTCGAATCCTTCCGTGTGCTTGTCGAGCGCCGTTACAACGCCATCGGCGATCTCGTGACCATCTCGGAGGCGACGGTGAAGGTGGTAGTGGATGACGAGAAGCTCATCTCGGTGGGCGAGGGAAATGGTCCAGTCAATGCGCTCGATCAGGCTCTGCGTAAGGATCTCGGAAAATACTCCCCCTACATCGAAGATTTGCGCCTTGCCGACTACAAAGTCCGTATCCTCACCAGCGGTACGGAAGCGGTGACGCGTGTGATGATCGAGAGTGCCGACGGCAAGGGCAATCGTTGGTTCACGGTCGGCGTCTCGCCCGACATCGTGGACGCGTCCTTTCAGGCGCTTGCTGATTCCATCACCTGGAAACTCCTCCGCGACGGCGCCCCGGCGCCGAAGACACCGCGCAGGGAATTGGCCAGCGTCTAGGCGCAGGGCGAAGCCGGGATTGTTGAAGCCCTTTCGGCGCGCTCGCCTGCTATCCTGCCAGACGGCAGGCGCGGCGCGTGATACAAGACCCGCGCTGATGTAACCCCGGCGCGGGAGAGAACAGAGTGACACGAGGCCACAGTCCCCAGGATGCCGCCAGCGAAGCGGCCCTTGGCGCAGCATCGGCGGCGCTTGGTTATCTTCTCTGGGGGCTCTCCGTCATTTTTTACAAGCAGCTCACCGATGTGCCGCCTTTCGAGGTGCTGGCGCATCGCTCCGTCTGGAGCGTGGTGCTAACGCTGCTGATGATCTTCGCGCTCGCGCGGCGGGATGCATTGATGGTGGTTCTGCGCGACCGCCGCACCATGCTGACGCTCACCGGCACAGGGCTGCTCATCGGCTCGAACTGGTTTGTCTTCATCTATTCGATCAATGAAGCGCGCATCGTTGAAACGAGCCTCGGCTACTACATCAATCCGCTGGTGAGTGTGTTGCTCGGCGTTGCCTTTCTCGGCGAGCGGTTGTCGCGGCCGCAAATCTTCGCGGTCCTTCTGGCTGTGGCAGGGGTGGCAGTTTTCGCATGGGAGCTTGGTACGCTGCCCTGGATTTCGCTTTTCCTTGCAGGCAGCTTTGCGGCTTATGGCTATCTGCGGAAGGTTTCCCGCGCGACGCCGCTGGAGGGGCTTTTCATCGAGGTTCTGGTGCTCTTGCCTCTTGCACTTGTCTATCTCTGGTGGCTTTCAGAGAATGGCGGCACGAGTTTCGGGAACGGGAGCTGGTTCACATGGACCTTCCTTATTCTGACCGGACCCATGACGACGGTGCCGCTCTTCCTCTTTGCCTTCGGCGCGCAGCGCATCCGCCTCGCAACGCTTGGTCTGATGCAATATCTCGCGCCGACGACGCAGTTCTTCGTCGCTGTCTTTCTCTATGGCGAACCGCTCGCGCCGATACAGGTGATGACCTTCGCGCTTATCTGGATCGGCCTTGCGATCTTCAGCTTCGACACATGGCGCATGGAAAGGCGCTTGCGCCAGACCGCAGCACTTTCTGATGAAACGTGATCTCAGAGAGAGGCTTCGATGCGGGGCAGGATGTCTTCTACCCTGTCCACCACTGAATAGATGCTGCGGATATTGGACCGCGCGAAACCAGATTTGATGATGTGGTCGAGCAGTTCGATCATCGGGTCCCAGAAACCGTCGATATTGGCGAGGATGATGGGCTGGCTATGCCGCCCGAGCTGCGCCCAGGTCAGCATCTCGATCGTTTCCTCGACCGTGCCGATGCCGCCCGGCAGAGCGACGAAAGCCTGGGACCGCTCGAACATGATCCGCTTCCGTTCATGCATGCTGTCAGTCACGATGAGGTCCGACACATCGTTAAGCTGAACCTCGATCTCGGTCAGAAACCGGGGAATGACGCCGGTAACGGCACCCCCCTCCGCAAGCACGGCCCGGGCGACCGCCCCCATGAGGCCGACCGCTCCGCCGCCATAAACAAGACGGACCCCCGCCTGAGCCATCAGCCTGCCGAAACGGGTTGCCGCTTCCATATGGACAGGGGCATTCCCTGTGCTGGACCCGCAATAGACGCAAAGGCTGGAAAGTTTCATGGAAGCAGGAATCCCGGGAGGTTGAGCTTTTTGGACAGGACGAGGTTTCACAATGGTGCTGTAATTGCAAGTCAGGCGGATATGCCGGGCTGAGGAGGGCGGGTTGCCTCGTTTCGGCACAGTAGGCGTGGGAAGGAAACAGCAAATATGAAACTGGGCGCAATTGTCGGCGCGTTCATCGTCGCGCTTATTCTGCTCTTGGGGGGCTACTGGTTTTTTCTGCGGGGGGATGACGCCACCGCGCCGACCGATGTGACGGTGGAGGAGGGCGAAGCGCCCGCTCCCGATGAAGCTGCCGAAGCCATCGACCCGTCTATCCCGACATTCGATATCGTCCGGGTTGAGCGTGACGGCTCCACCATTGCCGCTGGACGGGCACTCCCCGGTGCCCGCGTCGAACTCAAGGCGAATGGCGAGGTGATCGCCGAGACAAGCGCAGATGAGCGCGGCGAATGGGTCGCCGTTCTCGATGAGCCGCTGGAGCCCGGTACGATCGAGCTCACCCTCACCGCACGCAATCCTGACGGGAGCTGGAAAGACAGCCGGCAGACCGTCACCGTTTCCGTTCCCGAAGGCGCGCGCGAGCAGCCGCTCGTTGTTCGCAGCGAGCCGGGCAAGGCGAGCAAGGTGCTGCAAGGCCCCGGCGTTCCGGCCGATGCGGGTGATCTCATTCTCGAAACCATCGATTATGACGAGAAGGGGAATATCATTATTTCCGGCCGCGCCGACCCCGGCTCGACGGTGCGCATCTATGTCGGGCGCGAGCTTGCGGGTGAAACAGTCGCCGACGCTCATGGCCGCTGGGAACTGGTCCCTCAGGGTGACATTGCCCCCGGCCAATATGCGCTCCGGGTCGATCAGGTGGATGGTGAGGGTCGCGTGACCGGCCGCATCGAAGTGCCCTTTGAGCGGGGTGAGCCGCAGGCGGTTCTGGCGGCCCTCCGAGAAGGGAAGGTCGTCATCCAGCCGGGCAACAACCTGTGGAACATTGCCCGCAGGCTTTACGGCTCCGGCTTCAGCTACACGATCATCTACGAAGCGAACAAGGACCAGATTCGCGACCCGAACCTGATCTATCCGGGACAGGTTTTCGAAACTCCTGCGCGGTAGCCCCCTCTATCAGGGATTGTCCCTGCCGGGAAAAGTCTTATGTAGAGTAGCACAAACGCCCTGTCCGGTTGCCGGGCAGGGCGTTGGCTTGTTGGCGGTTACATGCGCCCCTGAGGAGATGCTGCTTCAAAATGGCGAGACGCCCGATACTTTCTTCACGCGAAGATCTCTCTCTCGGAACCGGCAAGGCCGGGAAGGAGAGCCATTGGGACGTGATGCTTGCCATGCTGCCGCGGCTATGGCCTGCAGATAGGTTTGACCTTCGTCTCCGTGTGGTGCTGGCATTGTTTGCCCTTTTTGGCGCCAAGGCCATCACCGTTTATGTGCCCATTCTCTACAAGGAAGCGGTGGATCGCCTCTCCCCGGAAACGGCGGCGACGACGGCCATTGTCGTGCCAATTGCGCTGATTATCGCCTATGGCGTGGCGCGCATCATGATGGTGGCGCTGGCGCAGCTTCGCGATGCGGTGTTCGCCAAGGTCGGGCAAAATGCGGTGCGCCAGCTTGCGGTCGAAACCTTTCGCCATCTGCATGCGCTGTCCCTGCGCTTTCATCTGGAGCGGCGCACCGGCGGCCTGTCGCGCCTGATCGAGCGAGGAACGAAGGGCATCGATTTCCTTCTCCGCTTCTCGCTCTTCAACATCTTCCCGACCATCATCGAACTGGTGCTCGTCTGCGTCATTCTCGCCTATGCGTTTGATATCCGCTACTCGCTCATCACGGCGGGCACGGTCGTCATCTATATGGTCTTCACCTTCATGGTAACGGAATGGCGCACCCGCTTTCGCCGCCAGATGAATGATCTCGACACGGAAGCAAACACCAAGGCGGTGGACAGCCTTCTGAACTACGAGACAGTCAAATATTTCGGCAATGAGGAACATGAGGCGCAGCGCTTTGATCGCTCCATGAAGGGCTATGAAGGTGCGGCTATCAAGACGACAACCTCGCTCGCCCTGCTCAATGTAGGCCAGACGCTGATCTTCAGCATCGGGCTAACCGTTCTGATGCTGATGGCGGCGCAGGGCATTGCGGACGGCATCCTCACCGTCGGCTCCTTCGTGATGATCAACGCCTATCTGATCCAGCTCTATCAGCCGCTCAACATGCTGGGCACGGTTTACCGGGAAATCCGTCAGGCGCTGATCGACATGGAAACCATGTTCGCCCTGCTGCAGGTGCCAGCCGAGATCAAGGACAAGCCGAATGCGCCCGATCTCAAGGTGGCGGGCGGTGAACTCGTGTTTGACGGGGTGAGCTTTCACTACGATCCCGACCGCCCGATCCTCGACCGGATTTCCTTTCGCGTTCCGGCGGGGCGCACGCTTGCCATTGTCGGTCCCTCGGGCGCCGGAAAATCCACCGTCGCGCGCATCCTTTTCCGCTTCTATGACATTTCAGGCGGGGCTGTGCGCATCGACGGGCAGGATATTCGTGACGTACGGCAATCTTCCCTCCGCGCCGCCATCGGGATGGTCCCGCAGGACACGGTGCTTTTCAACGATACAATCCGCTACAATATCCGCTATGGCAGGCCGGAGGCGAGCGATGCCGAAGTGGAAGAAGCAGCAAGCCTCGCCCAGATCAGCACCTTCATTGACAGCCTGCCTCAGGGCTACGACACCCGCGTTGGCGAACGGGGTCTGAAACTTTCGGGTGGCGAGAAGCAGCGCGTCGCCATTGCCCGCACAATATTGAAAAACCCGCCGATTCTCGTTCTCGATGAGGCGACTTCCGCCCTCGACACGCATACGGAGCGGGAAATTCAGGCAGCCTTGCGGAGCATCTCGAAGGACCGGACCACGCTCATCATCGCGCATCGCCTCTCCACCGTGGTCGATGCCGACGAGATTCTGGTGCTCGATCAGGGGCGGGTGGTGGAGCGGGGCACACATGCGGAACTCCTCGCTCTGGGCGGGGTATATGCCTCCATGTGGAACCGCCAGCGCGAATCTGATGAGGCTCGCGAGCGCGCTGAAAGCGGCGTGCCGGAGAATGAAGCCGGCCGGCGCGGCGAGGCGGCGCTTGTGGAAGGCTGAAATCGATCCCGGATTTGCTTAACCCCGGGCCTCGCCCGCGCTACACTCTGCCTCCGGTCAAGGCAACATGAGATCAAGAAGCAGAATATGGACGCTATCACTTCGATACTGACGCCGATTCACCGCGAAGGACACCGCTGGGCTGTCATCTTTGCGGCCATCACCATCGTTCTCTTCATGATCTGGAACCCGCTCGGCTGGATCGGTGTGGTGCTGACCCTCTGGTGCCTTTATTTCTTCCGCGACCCCGATCGCGTGACGCCGACGCGGGAAGGTCTCGTCATCAGCCCGGCCGATGGCGTGATCAACCTGATCACCGAGGCAAGTCCGCCCGAGGAGCTGGGCCTTGGCGACATGACGCGCACCCGCGTCAGCATCTTCATGAATGTGTTCAACTGCCATGTGAACCGCTCGCCTATTACAGGCAAGGTGAAGCGTGTCGCCTATCGCCCCGGCCTTTTCCTCAATGCCGATCTCGACAAGGCGAGCGATGCGAATGAGCGCAACTCCATGGTGATCGAGCGCGCGGATGGCCAGGATATCGTGGTGGTGCAGATTGCCGGTCTCGTCGCGCGCCGCATCGTGTGCGATGTGAAGGAAGGGCACGACCTCGCGGCAGGCGAACGCTTCGGCATTATCCGCTTCGGCAGCCGCCTTGACGTGTATCTGCCGCAAGGCGCGGTGCCGCTCGTTGCGGTCGGTCAGACCGCGATTGCCGGCGAGACGGTTCTTGCCGACACGACACTTGCTGTGCCGCATCATGTATAATTGCGCGTAGAGGTTGCCGAGAATGTCCGGACCGACGCCCCCGTTTGAACCTCGCTCTGGCCGCGGCTTTCGCGTTGCCGAAAGCGTGAGAGCACGTCGGGCGCGGCATTTCGCACAACTTCCCGTGCGTACCGTCATCCCGAATGCGATCACGGTTCTCGCGCTTTGCGCAGGACTGACCGCCATCCGCTTTGCCATTGAAGGCCGCTATGAGGCGGCGGTGGTCGCCATCATCATCGCCTCTGTTTTTGATGCACTGGACGGGCGCATCGCCCGGCTGCTGCAGGGCACGACCCGTTTTGGCGCCGAGCTGGACTCGCTCACCGATTTCGTCAATTTCGGTGTGGCGCCCGTCGTCGTGCTCTATCTCTGGACGCTGGGTGATATTGGCGGTGTGGGCTGGATTGCCGTACTAGGCTTTGCCGTCTGCAGCGCGCTTCGTCTCGCGCGCTTCAATGTGGCGCTGGAAGACCCCGACAAGCCGGTCTGGACAGGAAACTATTTCGTCGGCGTTCCGGCGCCCGCAGCAGCAGGGCTCGTCATGCTGCCGCTCTATCTGTCCTTTGTCGGTGTGCCCTGGATGCAGGAAGTGCCGCTTCTCATTGCCATCCACGCTCTTGCGGTCGCGTTCCTCATGGTCAGCCGTATCCCGACATTTTCCGGAAAGCGCCTCGGATTGCGCGTCCGGCGGGACATGGTCCTTCCCATTCTGCTGGTTGTAGGCATGAGCGCGGCGATCATCCTGAGCTATCCCTGGGTCGCCTTTAGCGGGCTTTGCGCGATCTATCTCGCGTCAATTCCCGTTGCCATCATGCGCTATCGCCATCATGTGCGGCGCACGGCGGAAGCCGAAGATGAGGCCCATCGTGATGACCTCGAAATAGGGTAACGGGGAATCCAGCTATTCTTTCTTCGGTGCGATGTCTCCGCCCTGTTCCTGACGCGCGGCGTCGTTCTTGTGCAGGACGTGACGCTTCAATGCACCCGAAGCGTCGAAAATGGGCTCAATGCGTATCCGGCTTTCATTTGCCAGCATAACCCTTTCAGACATTTCATACTCCTCCAGCGGCCGATACGCGGCCTTGCGTTCATTATCCGTGTTCATCGTGTTCCTCTTCATTCCCGACAGGGGGAGAAACACGGCGCGCATGAATGTGAACGAAAGAAAGCCGCCCTGTTTCCAGAGCTTGGCTGCGCGCAAGCCAGAGGTTTCCTTCACGCATCAATATGGGAACAGTTTCCGGCGGAAGTTTGACGTTTTGCAGGCAATCATGGAAACGGCGCAACCCTTCCTTGATGAAAGGCAGATAATCGCGTGTCAGATCATCGAACCTCTCAATTCTGTAATGTTGCGCCTCGAGGGCTTCGCAATATTCGGCTTCGGTCCAGGGATCGGCATTGTCGGACTCGACCGCCTGCCAATGGGCAAGGGTATCGCCGTCGCCTGTCAGCACGAAATCGGTGAGAATGAGCGAGCCATCCTCCGCGAGAGATGAATGCATCGCTGCAAGCATTCTTTCGCGATCCTCAACCGCAAACATCGCCTCGCGCATGAAAATCGCGGCATGGCCACCCGCAGGCTCGAAATCCTCCGGGTCAAGTCCGTCGTAGCCGACCCGGATCGGCGCTCCGTCGCCCATGCTTGATGAAAGCAAGGCGGCTGCCTCTCCAAGCTCCCGATCGCACTCAATGCCCTTGATCCGCACGCCAAGCGTGCGGGCCGCAGCGCGCATCCCGCCGCCAAGGCCGGGGGCAAGATCAAGACAGAGCGCATTCTTCGGTGGCATCGCAGCTCTGGCGATGCGAAGCGCGAAAGCCTCGCCGCCGGGCAGGCTGAACCCCTCTCCCCAAAGTCTTTGCACCAGCTCCACGCGCGTCAGAGGCGGCAAAGCCTCGGCGGGCTTCTTCTGTGGCATCGCTGCGGGAGCGGGGGCAGAAGCGGCAGAAGGCGCTTTCGGCTTCGCCGGTCGCCGCCAGCGCTTGATTCCGCGCGAGCGGGCGAGGGCGTCCGTATCCTCACCCTCCCACCAGGCGAGCAGCCGCAGCATGAGGTCCATCCAGAACGAGGCTTGCACCGGGCCTTTGGCGCCCGCTTCTCCCTCTTTCTGTTTCTCTTCGCCTGATGATGGCCGCCCGGCAACGCCCCGCAGGGCGGGGGGCGGTTTACCATTTTTTTTGGCGAGAAACTGTTCCACCGCCGCGCGCTGAGAGGCGTTGAGCTTCCGCAGGCGCTGGAAACGCTCGACCGCCTCCGCCGACATCTGCTCAAGGCAGGTCGTGAAGACGCTAATCGGCATTGCCTGCAGCTCATCGCTGCCCACAGTTGCCAAATTGACGAGCGTTCGGTTGCTCATTGCCGATCCGGTCAGATAACCGCTGCAAAGACCTTTCATCGCATGACCGGCGTTAAATCAGGGTTTCCAGAATGCCGAAGAGTGTTAACCAGTGGTAAACATGCTTTTCTTTTGATCCAGAATGACGCAGCTTTAGCACCGCGCTTTTAGGGGTGAATCTGGGGGACGGCGCATTCCATGAGGCTCTTCACGAATCTGATTCTGCGTTTTCCGCGGAGCACGATCCTTTTGTGTCTCGCCTTTTGCGGCGCGGCGCTGCTGGGCATGTTGCAACTCACGCTGTCATACGACACGCGCGTCTATTTCAATCCCGAGGGGCGCGATCTCGCCATGCTGCGCGCCTTCGAGGCGAAATATGGCCAGAACAACAACATATTGATCGTTGTCTCCGCCGAAGGGCGAAAGATCACCGAGCCTGACGTGCTGGCCGCCTTCGGCGAACTTGTGACGCGCGCCTGGACCCTGCCTCATTCGACGCGCGTTGATGCGCTGACGAATTTTCCTCACGTCGTCTCCGATGCGGACAGCTTCTCGGTCGGCGACCTCGTTCCGCATGCCGGCATGTTGAGCGCGGAAGAGGCGCGGGAGATCGAGAGAATTGCGCTCGACGATCCCCTGATCCGCAACCGCCTTCTGTCGGAAGATGCGCAGACCGCCGGCATTCTCCTCAATTTCAACCTGCCCGAAGAAGCCTCGACGGAAGTGCTGGAAATCGTCACCGCCGCGCGGGAACTCGCCGCGACCTTCGAGGCAGATTATCCCGGCATCAATGTGCAGCTCACCGGCAACGTGATGCTGATGGCGACCTTCTCCGAAGCCGCCATGAATGACGTGATGTATCTCATCCCGATCAGCCTCGTGGTGACAGGCCTTGTGATGCTCATTTTCGTGCGCGCCTTGTTGCCGAGCGTTGCGATTCTGACACTGCTCGGCCTTTCCAGCGCAACCGCGATGGGGCTTGCGGGCTGGTATGGCTACGACCTCAACACATCCACGGTATCGGCTCCCATCATTGTGATGACGGTGAACATGGCCGCCGCCATTCGCTTCGTCACCACGGCGCTGGCCGCGCTCGGGCGTGGGCTCACGCCACGCGACGCGATTGCCGAAGCCGTCTCGATCAACTTCCTGCCAATCACGCTGACAAGCCTCACCACGGTTGCGGCTTTCCTGTCGATGAACCTGGCCGACGCGCCGCCGCTCCGTCAGCAGGGCAATGTGGTCGCGATCGGCGTGTTCCTCGCCTATATCTTCACCTTCACCTGGCTGCCGGCTGTTCTCTCGCTGATGCCGCTACAGCCGACGGTTCAGAACTCCGAACGCTTCATGGTGATGATCGGTCGTTTCGTGAACCGCTCCTACAAGCAGCTTTTCGTTTTCTGCGCGGGCGTGGTGGTGGCCTGTGCCATGTGGCTGGGTAACATTCAGCTTGATGATGATTTCGCGCGCTATTTCGACGAACGCTTTGAATATCGTCAGGCATCAGACTTCGCCGAACAGAATCTGACAGGACTGAATGTCATTGAATTTGACATTCCCTCGGGAGAAGCGGGGGGCGTATTCCTTCCCTCCTATCAGCGCACGCTCGCCGAGTTTCAGGACTGGCTCCGCGTCCAGCCGGGTGTGGTGAGTGCGGCTGCCATATCCGAGATCACGAAGCGCGTTCATGACGCGATGAAGAAGGGCGGCGGGGCGGCAGGGGATATGCCCGATAATCGCGAGACGATCGCGCAGTACTTCCTGCTTTATGAGCTGTCCTTGCCCTTTGGCGCTTCCCTGAACGACCAGATAGATGTCAATCGCTCGTCAAGCCGTGTGACGGCGATCCTGCGCAACATGACCTCCTCGGAAACCCGGGCCTTCGATGAGAAGGCAACGGCGTGGCTTGCGCAGAACGCACCACCGGAAATGCAGGTGCGCGGCACGGGCCTCAATGTCATCTTCGCCAATCTCTCAGGTATCAACATCCGGTCGATGATTACCGCATCGCTGGTTTCGGTCGTGGTGATTGCGGTCATCATGATCGTTGCCCTGCGCAGCGTCACCTTCGGCATGCTCAGCGTGTTCCTCAACATGCTGCCGCTAGTGGTCGGCTTCGGGCTATGGGGATTGCTCTACCAGAATATCGGTCTGGCAGCCTCAGTGGTGACGGCCATGACGATCGGCCTCATTCTCGATGACACGATCTATTTCCTGTTGATGTACAGGCAGGCGAGGCAGAAGGGGCTTAATCCGGAAGAGGCGATCATCTATGTCTTCTCGACTGTCGGTGTCGCCATCCTCGTCATCACCGTGTCTCTCGTGCTGGGCTTCGGCGTCCTCATTTTCTCGGGGTTCGAGGTGAACCGGACGCTCGGCGCAATGACCGCCCTCGTCATCCTCGCCAATCTGTTCATCGACTGGCTGATGCTGCCGCCAGTGATCCGTCTGGTGGAAGACAGCCGCATCCGGGCAAGGGCAGCGCAGGCGACCCAAGGGTAATGTTCATGTTTTCCGGTGCATTAACCAATATTGTTAATCATTCATTAAGGTTGTGGGTGCGCCCGCTGCCGCGTTGAATTATTACTTTGTGCACTGCAAACGAGCGGTTCTTGAGTGAGTTAAAGGGGTGGGCAAGTGATCAGAACTTACGAGCAACTGACAGGTGCCGAGGGGCGGCGAATGTTCTACCGGGCGGAGCGTTTCCGTCCCGAGCAGCTTTTCCGGGAATCCGTACCGACAGTCGTCATCGAGGACGAGCGGACGACGCTGAAAAATCTCAGCATGACCGGAATTGCCTTTCAGAGCTCCCGCACAGAGGGCTGGGACGAGCGGATTGGCAAGGAGATGCCG
>NZ_JBATWS010000452.1:0-1885 GCF_049672805.1 Parvibaculum sp. | reverse complement strand
TTGATACGGCGGGGCAGGAGCAGGTTGTTTCCTTCCTCAACTCCGTGGGGGTGAGCCATCTTGCGCCTTACCATGATCCTAGCGCCAAGGCGAATTTCACGCTGGGCGCCTTCGGTCTGCCCACGACCATCCTGATTTCGCCGCAGGGAGAGGAAATAGGCCGCATGGCGGGTCCGGCCCATTGGGCAAGCGCGGACGCGAAAAAGCTGATTGCCGAAGCGCTCAGGCTTTACGGACTGTCACCGGATAGCTGAGGGGCAGGCCGTCAGTCTTAATCCACGCGGCTTGCGAACATGGCACCGATGGTCTGGGCGGGCTCGCTGCCGCCTGCCGTCAGCGGGGCCGAGAGGCAATGGCCTACCATGTAGAGGCGGCCAGAGGCGGCGAAAGGCACTTTCAGAAAGACGGGCTTGCGGCCAAAAAAGGCGCGCTGTGTCACGAAAAGCCAGCGCCGCTGCACGGATTCGGGGTTTTCACTCGAAAAGGCGGAGCTTTCCTCGGCAAATTCGCTGAGGAGCTTGCCCGTGCGCTCTTCTCCGAGAAGGGTGACAAGCGCCGTACCGAAAAGGCGAATGCGGAAATCGGCGCCGCCGTTCACCGCCTCGGCAATGATCATGTTGGGAAGGAGGCGGGCTATCTCGGAGGGCTGGATATCGGCCCGATCCGGCATTTCCCTGTCGCCGCGCAGGCGCTCCAGATAGGCAGCAAGCTCAATGATCGCCGGATGTTCCGGCCGCTCAATGAGCTGCGGCTCATCCGTTATTTTCCGCGCGCGTTCACCTGATCCGAAGCTGCCGGCCATCCTGTCCATCCATGCGTCCCCCCCTCGCAGGGTGCGCAGTCTGGCATGAGGAGGTTAACGAAGTGGCAGCGACTTGTTTCTGCTGCGAAATGACCGAATCAGCGGGTCGGAACGGGCTTTTCACCGCGATAATCGTAGAAGCCACGCTGTGTCTTGCGGCCAAGCCAGCCCGCCTCGACATATTTCACGAGGAGCGGGCAGGGGCGGTATTTTGAATCCGACAGCCCGTCATGCAGCACCTGCATGATGGAGAGGCAGGTGTCGAGGCCGATAAAGTCGGCAAGCTGGAGCGGACCCATCGGATGGTTTGCGCCGAGCTTCATGGCCTTGTCGATGCTTTCGACCGAGCCGACGCCTTCATAAAGCGTGTAAACGGCCTCGTTGATCATCGGCAGCAGGATGCGGTTCACGATGAAGGCCGGGAAATCCTCGGCATGGGCGATCTTCTTACCGAGCGAATCGGCGAAATCGCGGATGCTTTCAAAGGTTGCGTCATCGGTTGCGATACCACGCACCAGCTCGACCAGTTCCATCACCGGTACGGGGTTCATGAAATGGAGTCCCATGAAGCGCTCCGGCCGGTCGGTCGAGGCGGCAAGGCGGGTGATGGAGATGGAGGAGGTATTCGTCGCAAGCAGCGCATCCTCGCGCAGATGCGGACATAGCTCGGCGAAAATCTTCCGTTTCACATCTTCATTTTCGGTCGCCGATTCGATCACGAGGTCGGCGTCCTCGAAACTTTCCATGGAGGTGGCAATGGAGATGCGGGCAAGCGCTGCATCGCGCTGCTCGGCGGTGATGCGGTCGCTGGCGACCTGACGGGACATGTTGCCGTCAATGGTGGCAAGGCCTGCCTCGATGCGCTCGCGTGAGACATCGTGCAGGGCCACCTCATAGCCCGCCAATGCGCAAACATGCGCGATGCCATTGCCCATCTGACCGGCGCCGATGACGCCTACCTTGCGAAACTTCATGACCCGGAACCCGTACTAGCTGATTGCCGGCGCCTTCCCCGGCGGGAGCGCCTTGTTCTTTGAATGTTACTAAAGAATGGCGCGGAAGGCTTGCAGCGTAAAGAGAAAG
>NZ_JBATWS010000451.1:0-4820 GCF_049672805.1 Parvibaculum sp. | reverse complement strand
CGGTCGATCACCGCGCCCTCGCCGATATAGCAGCCTGCCCGGAGATAGCCCTTGATCATGGGCGGAAGCGCGCGCAGCGCCTCGCGCTGGTCGAGCGCATCTTTGGCGATGATGTTCATTTCGACATAGAGATCGGGAAGCGCGCGCACCTTCCAGTCATCCGGTGCTGCGTGATGGTGATGCAGGAAGGAAAGCGCGGGCGCGAGCTTTTGCGGGTCCGTGCCTTCAAAGCTCGCACAGCCGAACATCACATCAAGATCATGCGCGGTCACATAATGCATGATGCCGTGCCAGAGCAGTTCCACGGTCGGGCGATTGCGATAGGGCTTCAGCACGCAGGAGCGGCCAAGCTCCAGGAAATTGAGGTCCGAGTGGCGCGCGAGAAGCGGGCCGATCTCATATTCGCTGGCCGTATAGAAGCCGCCATTGCGCTCGGCCACTTCCTGCCGCAGCAGACGGTAGCAGCCCACAACCGCTTCCAGCGGCAGATTGCCCTCCGCATCCTCACCGTCAGGCGCGAGATCATGGTCGAGCACGAGAAGGTGATCGCAGATCGCATCGAAGCGGTCGGCATCGAGCTTTGTGCGGCGCGTCTCCTCATCCGGGATCGCCGACATTTCTTCATAGAAGACGCGGTAACGCAGCGCCTGCGCCGCCTCGATCTCGCGAGCGGAACGCGCAAGGCGCACTTCGAGCGACCCCTTGCGCCCATAGCTCACCGGCCGCGCCGCCTCCATGGCGAGCGCGTCAGCACTCCGATCCGTCTCTTTCGAAGTCATCACGCCTGAACCCGAACCCTGATCTGAACCACCACAGGCATGCCGGTCACCCGGCTGCGGCGCATGAAGCGTCTTGCCATCCCCCCGGCCACCCTCTGCCTGCCCCGGCAATGAGATTCCCCATGGCCATTGCCCATCCTTTCATCAACGCCGCCAGATGCCAAGACGGGCCTGCAGCGGGCGGCTGCCCTGAACCGCCCGGACAGATTTTGACGCCGGAAAGATGTCGGTGGTAACCCACTGAATTGCAAGGTCAAATCGCGGGCGCCGGGTCAGTTGCCTCCTGAGCCTGCGGTTTTGGCGCGGGTTTCGGCTGGAAGACCATCACCACCACGATCAGCACCAGAGCCGGCACCCCCATCAGCGCCGTTGTGATGAAGAAGGGAATATAGCCTGCCGTCTGCGCGGTGAGGTGCGGCGCCATCTCGATCAGCGGCTGAGTGAGTGCGGCGGAGGCAGAAAAACCGTCCACCATCACGCCAGACTGGCCACCGAGCAGCTTGCCCGGAAGCGCGAAGGCCGAGCTGAACAGCGCGTATTGCGTTGCCGCGAAATCGTGGTTCACGAGGCTCGACATATAGGCGATGAGGCAGGTGCCCGCGAAACCGCCGGAGAAGTTCTCGATCGAAATGGTGATCGCGAGCGCCGTCGGGTCGGCACCGCGAAAGACCAGCCAGACAAAAATGAGATTGGTGCCGGTCGCCGCAATGGCTCCGAGAAGGAGCGAGCGGAGCACGCCGAGCCTTGCCGCCACGATGCCGCCCACCAGCGCGCCCGCAATCGTCATCCAGATGCCATAGAGCTTCACGATGGTAGCGATGGTCGAAAGCTCGAAACCGAGATCGATATAGAGCGGGTTCGCCATGACGCCCATCACGAAATCAGGCACGCGGTAAAGCCCGATCAGCGCGAGAAGCAGGAGCGACCACCAGCCATAGCGCCGGAAAAAATCGAGAAAGGGCGCAACGATGGCGCGGTAAAGGAAAGTGAGCACGCGCTGCGCCTTGCCTTCGATCCGGTGGCGCCGCGCAAATCCTTCCAGCGCTTCCTCGCCCATAGCAGGCGCATGGGCTTCTGCCACGCGCGGCGCAAGAAGCGAGGCGACGATGCCTGCGCCCATCAGCACGGCCATGGCGAGATAGGCTGCCGTCCATGACACGCCTTCGGCGATATAGAGCGCGCCTGCTCCGGAGGCGATGAGCGCAATGCGATAGCCAAGCTGATATGTCGCGGCGAGCGCACCCTGCTTTTCATCGGGCGCTGCCTCGATGCGCCAGGCGTCAATGGCGATGTCCTGCGTCGCGGATGAAAAGGCGAGGATGAGGGCGAAAATGACCACGGGCATCAGCGCCGTGGCGGGGTCTGACAGGGCAAGGCCCGTCAGCGCGGCGGCAGCGACAAGCTGCGCCAGCACCATCCAGGCACGGCGGCGGCCCAGAAGCCGGTCGAGCAGCGGCAGGCGGATATGGTCGAGCACCGGCGCCCAGAGAAACTTGATCGTGTAGGCAAGGCCCACATAGCTCATCAGACCGATGTCGGTACGGCTGATGCCCGCTTCGCGCAGCCACGCGGAAAGGGTTGAAAAGACGAGCAGGAAAGGAAGGCCCGACGCAAAGCCGAGCAGCAGCATGATGATGGTGCGGTATTCGGTATAGACCGCAAGGCTCGACACCCAGCCGCGGGCGCGTGTCATGGCCGACATGGGCAGATCTCCCCTCGGTTCTGCCGGGCCGCAAGGGCCGGATCACGCCACTTTACGCATGATTCGCCTTTTCGCCAGCAGGCGCGCCATAGGTTGAGCGGCGGCAGGCCCAGCGGGCCAGTGCATCGGCGAGGTCTTCGGCTGCCACGGGCTTCGAAAGATAGTCATCCATGCCCGCATCAAGGCAGGCCTGCCTGTCATCCGCCATGGCATTGGCGGTGAGCGCGATGATCGGCAGTTGCGCATGGGGCGTTGCAAGTTCGCGAATGCGCGCCGTTGCCGTGAAGCCGTCCATGCCGGGCATGTGCAGATCCATCAGCACGAGATCAATCTCGCCTTGCGTGTCCTCTTCAAGGGCGGCGACGGCTTCCGCCCCGTTTCGCGCGAGGCGAACTTCATGGCCCGCATGTTCGAGAAGCGTGCGCGTGAGAAGGGCGTTGATCTCATTATCCTCGGCGACGAGCACCGTGAGCGACGAAAGCGCCGGAGGCGTTGCTGCGGGCATGGGAGGGGCCTCCACCGTTTCATAGGCATCGTCATAATCGCGTGTGTCGGGCGCTGCGACTTGCGGCATCCAGCTTCGCACGCGCAGCGCCGTCATCCGCGCGACAAGCGAGGCGGCGCGCACCGGGCGCACGAGATATCCGTCAAAGGGGGCTTCCTCGCCCTGTGTCAGCTCATCAAGCCGGGCACGGTCCTGCGGGCGCAAAAGCAGCATGGTGCCGATGCCGGGCGCGAGCGAGCGGGCGAATTGCGCAAGCTCCACCGCCTCCCCTTCCCCATCCAGCGGGCATATGAAAACATCGCTGGGAGATGCCAGAAGCGCTTCCTGCAACGCCTCGCGCGTTGCGACATGGCGCGCTTCCGCTCCCGCCGCTTCTGCCGCGCGGACAAGCGCGCGACCAACCAGCGGGTGATCGCTCAGCACGATGGCGCTAAGGCCTGCAAGCGTGGCAGGTGCCGGCGCATCGCTTTCGCCCGGTACCCGGGCAAGCGGCAGATGGATACGGAAAAGCGAGCCCTTGCCCACCGCACTTTCAACTTCAATGCGGCCACCCATCGCGGTGACGAGGCGCTTCGTGATGGCAAGACCAAGCCCCGTGCCTTCATAGCGCCGCGCATGGGACTGATCGGCCTGCGCAAACTCGTCAAAGATATGCTCGCAGTCCGTTTCATCCATGCCGATGCCGGTATCTTCGACTTCGAGCACAACGGAAACACGGTTCCTGTCCTGCGCCTCCAGATCACGGAAGAGGCGCAGCGCGACACCGCCCTCCATGGTGAACTTGATCGCATTGCCCGCAAGGTTCAGCAGGATCTGCCGGATGCGCACTTCATCGCCGATAATGTTGCGCGGCACGGTGGGCGCGATCTCGGTGACGATCTCGAGATGCTTTTCGAAAGCGCGGGGCGCGAGAAGTTCGGCCACACCTTCAAGCACGGAGCGCGGATCAAACGGCGCTTCATCCAGCGTGACCTTGCCTGCCTCGATCTTCGAATAATCGAGAATGTCATTGATGATGTTGAGCAGCGCCTCGCCTGACGAGCGTACGGCTTCTGCATAGGAGCGTTGGGCCGGATCAAGCCGCGTGCCGAGCAGCAGCTTTGCCATGCCGATCACACCGTTCATCGGTGTACGGATTTCATGACTCATCGTTGCAAGAAAGAGCGACTTGGCGCGGCTTGCATCATTTGCCTGTTGCAGCGCTTCGGCGAGACGTTCTTCCGCTTCCTTGCGATCCGTGACATCGCGGCCGACGGCCTGAATCTCGATCAGCCTGTTTTCTTCATCGCGGATCGCAAACTCTTCCCATGCAATCCAGCGCGGGCCGCGAGAGGTGATCACGCGTTCGTCGCGGCGAATACGATGCGGCGGGACAGCAAGCCCGGCAAAGCTCGACAGAAGGGGCGCGCGCTCGCCTTCCGGGTATTCCGGCACGAAGGGGCAGCCGATCACTTCCTTACGGGTGCGCCCGAATGTGTCGCAGAACACATCATTCACATAGGTGAGCCGCCCTTCGAGATCCTTGCGCAGGATGAGGTCGCCCTGCGCACGGACAAGATCGCGGTAGCGTTCCTCGCGCTCGGCCAGTTCCCATTTTTCATCGCGGAGTGTTTCGATGCGCGCTTCGAGATCGGCGATGCGGGAGAGATACCGCTTCGCGCGCGCAGAAGCCCGGCGCCACGCCTCAAGGCCGAGGAAGAGAACGGCGGCAAGGCAGAGCAGCACAAGCGGCGTCTGATTGAGATCGACAAAGGACATACGGACACCGCGGCTGCCGATCCAGTGCGGACCGGGCGTCTGAAAGCCTGCGGATTGTGGGGCGATCGTGGTTGAT
>NZ_JBATWS010000450.1:0-10196 GCF_049672805.1 Parvibaculum sp. | reverse complement strand
CCCGTCGGGCGAGCCTGATCTGGCGAGCGGCGCCGGTGAGGCATCGGAGAGCGCCGAGGCGGGAACCGCTCCTGCGGCAGAACGCGCTGCGCGCCCGACCGAAGTGGTTTCATCCACCGCACTGCCTGAAGACTTCAACCCCGAACTTCCCCGGCACGGCTCGTCGCTTTTCGGCGAACTCAAATACGGGCCGGACTTCACCCATTTCGACTATGTGAACCCCGAAGCGCCGAAGGGCGGCGAAGTGCGCTATGGCGCCTTTGGCAGCTTTGACAGCCTCAACGGCTTCATCGTGAAGGGGCAGCCCGCAGCAGGCATCGGCTTCATCTATGACACGCTGATGGCGACAAGCCTGGATGAGCCGGCAAGCGAATATGGCCTCGTCGCGGCGAGCGTGCGCCATCCCAAGGACTATTCCTCCGTCACCTACACGCTTCGCCCGGAAGCGCGGTGGCATGACGGGAAGCCGATCACGCCCGAAGATGTGGTCTGGACGCTTGAGACGCTGAAGAAGAGCCACCCCTTCTACAATGCCTATTACGCGAATGTGGTGAAGGCCGAAAAGACTGGCCCGCATGAAGTGACCTTCAGCTTCAACGAAACGGGCAACCGCGAACTGCCGCTGATCGTTGGCCAGTTGCCCGTGCTGCCGCAGCATTATTGGGAAGGCGAAAACGCGAAGGGCGAGAAGCGCAATTTCAACGAAACGACGCTTGAGCCGCCGCTCGGCTCCGGCCCTTACCGCGTCGCCTCTGTTTCGCCCGGCCGCTCCATCACCTATGAGCGCGTTCCAGATTACTGGGGTGCCGCGCTGCCGGTGAATGTGGGCAGCCATAATTTCGACCGCGTCCGCTTTGAATATTATCGCGACACCACTGTCTCGCTTGAGGCCCTGAAAGCGGATCGCCTCGACTTCCGCATGGAGAACAGCGCAAGCTCATGGGCAACTGCCTATGACATTCCCGCTGTCCGGCGGGGCAATCTCATTCGCGAAGAAGTACCTTCCGCCAATGGCGCCGGGATGCAGGGCTTTGCCTTCAACCTGCGGCGCGAAAAGTTTCAGGATCCGCGCGTGCGCGAAGCCTTCAACTGGGCCTTCGATTTCGAGTGGATGAACCGCAACCTTTTCCACGAGCAATACACGCGCACGGAAAGCTACTTCGCCAATTCCGAACTTGCTTCGAGCGGCCTGCCGGAAGGTCTTGAGCGCGCCATTCTGGAAGAACTCAAGGATGACCTTCCGCCCGAGATTTTCACCAAGGCCTATGAGATGCCGGTGACGGATGGCAGCGGCAACAACCGCAGCAATCTTCGCCGCGCAGCCGACCTTCTCGATGCAGCAGGCTGGAAGATTGAAGACGGCAAGCGGCGCAATTCGAAGGGCGAGGTTCTCAATGTCGAGTTTCTCATCGACTCTCCAACCTTCGAGCGTGTCATCGCGCCTTATCAGCAATCGCTGAACCGGCTCGGCATCACCTCCAGCATCCGCAATGTCGATGCCGCGCAATATCAGCGCCGCACGGATACGCGCAATTTCGACATCATCATCCAGACATTTCCGCAGTCACTCTCTCCCGGCAATGAGCAGCGCGAATTCTGGGGATGCGAGGCCGCAGAGGCGGAAGGGAGCCGCAATGTCATCGGCATTTGCGATCCGGCCATTGAAAAGCTGATCGAGCGCGTGATCTATGCGAAGGACCGCGAGGCGCTTGTCGCTGCCACGCGCGCGCTTGATCGCGTTCTGCTGGCCGGCCATTACGTCGTGCCGCAATGGCACCTCACCTATAATCGCGTCGCCTACTGGTCGCGGCTGAAGCACCCGGAAAATATGCCGTCCTATTCCATCGGCTTCCCGACGATCTGGTGGATGGCGAGCGATGCGCCTCCACCCGCCCCCGCAGATGAGGCGAGCGAAGCGGAATGAGCATCATCCCGCGTCTCACGCGTCGCGACATTCTGGCGCTTGGCGGGGGTGCCCTGGCTGCAAGCATGTTGCCGGGCAGCGCGGCGCGCGCAGGCGAGAAGCGGCATGGCATGTCGATCTTCGGCGAGCTTAAATATCCGCCGGGCTTCAGCCATTTCGACTATGTGAATCCGAAAGCGCCAAAAGGCGGCACCTTCTCGCAGGTCGGGCCGACCGTCGCCTTCAATGCCTCCTTCTACACATTTGACACGCTGAACGGCTACATATTGCGCGGATCCGCGCCGCAAGGGCTCGACCTCATCTTCGACACGCTGATGGTGCGCGCCTATGACGAGCCAGACGCGGTTTACGGGCTTGTCGCGGAAAGCGTCGAAGCATCTGATGACGGCAGGAGCCTTACCTTCCATCTGCGTGACGGCGCCTATTTCCATGACGGAACACCGCTCACCGCGGATGATGTCGCCTTCTCCATTCTGCTGTTGAAGGAAAGGGGGCACCCGCTGATCTCGCAAAATCTGCGCGAGCTTGAGGATGTTCAGGCGCGTGGGGAGCGCGTCGTCGAGATTACCTTCACGGGAAACCAGACGCGCGACCTGCCGCTTTTCATTGCCGCCGTGCTGCCGATCTTCTCGAAGCGCTATTACACCGAGAACGAGTTTGGCGCATCTTTAACACCGCCGCTTGGCAGCGGGCCCTACAGGATCGGCACTTTCCGGGCAGGCCGCTTCATCAATTATGAGAGGGTTGCGGATTACTGGGCGCGCGACCTCAATGTGAATGTCGGAATGTGGAACTTCGACCGCATCCGCTTTGACTATTATCGAGACCGCACCGCGCAGTTCGAAGCCTTTGCCTCCGGCCAGTATCTCTTCCGTGAAGAATTCACCTCCAAAACATGGGCGACGGAATACAATTTCCCCGCCGTGCGGGATGGCCGCGTGAAGCTGGCGGAACTGCCGGATGAGACGCCCTCCGGCGCGCAGGGCTGGTTCCTCAATATGCGGCGCGAGAAGTTTCAGGACCGCCGCGTGCGCGAGGCGCTGACCCTTGCCTTCGATTTCGAATGGACCAACGCCAATATTTTCTACGGCCTCTACAAGCGGACCGAGAGCTATTTCGAAAACTCGCCGATGAAGGCGACGGGTGCGCCGGATGCGGAAGAGCTTGCGCTGCTTGAGCCATGGCGGGACAAGCTGCCGGAAGATGTGTTTGGCGAGGTCGTCTCGCCTCCCGTCAGCGATGGATCAGGTCAGGACCGGCGGCTTCTGCGCCGCGCCGCCGCGCTGCTCGATGAAGCGGGCTGGACCGTGCAGAACGGCAAGCGGCGCAATGCGGCGGGTGACATTCTCTCACTCGAATTTCTCGACAATGATCCGATGGTCGAGCGACTGACCGCACCTCTGGTGAAGAATCTCCGCCTGCTTGGCGTTGATGCCACCATTCGCCTTGTCGATTCATCCCAACACCAGCAGCGTCGTGATAATTATGATTTCGACGTGATGCTCCAGCGTTACTCGCTGAGCCTTACGCCGGGCATCGAGATCCGATCTTACTGGACGAGCGAGTTTGCGAGCGTGCCGGGCGGGCGCAATCTTTCCGGCATTGCCGATCCTGTGGTGGATGCGCTTGTGGAAAAGGTGATTGCCGCAAAAACGCGGGAAGAACAGATCATAGCGGCGCGCGCACTTGATCGCGTGTTGCGCGCTGGCCATTACTGGATTCCGCAATGGCACAAGAATGTTCACCACATTGCCTTCTGGGATAAATTCGCCTGGCCCGATACGAAGCCGAAATATCATCGTGGCGTTCTGGCGACCTGGTGGCGCAGTGAGGGCGAAACTGATCTTCCTGCCTTCGAAGCCGGTTCCGAGGATTGACGCTGAATGTCTGCCTATATTCTCCGCCGTCTCCTTCTGATGATCCCGACCATTTTCGGCATCATGCTTGTGAGCTTTGCGCTCATCCAGTTTGCGCCGGGCGGGCCGGTGGAACGCATCATCGCGCAGCTTCAGGGCACTGAAGTTTCAGCGACAGCGCGTATCGGCGGGTCGGCAGGGGGCGACTTCTCCGCTCAGGCGCAGATGACGGGCGCCGACGCTGCAATGAACAGCAAATATCGCGGCGCGCAGGGTCTCGACCCGGAGTTCATCAAATCGCTCGAAAAGCAGTTCGGCTTCGACAAGCCTGCCCATGAGCGTTTCGTGAAGATGATCTGGGATTATGCGCGCTTCGAGTTCGGCGAGAGCTATTTCCGCGATGTGAGTGTGTTGAGCCTGATCGCAGAAAAACTGCCTGTTTCCATTTCGCTCGGCCTCTGGACGACCATCCTCACCTATCTCATCTCCATTCCGCTTGGCATTCGCAAGGCGGTGCGGGACGGAACGCCCTTCGACACATGGACGAGCGGGGCCATCATTATTGGTTATGCAGTTCCGGGCTTTCTCTTTGCCGTGTTTCTGATCGTGCTGTTTGCGGGCGGTTCCTATTGGTCGGTCTTTCCGCTGCGCGGCCTCACCTCTGACAATTGGGAAAGCCTCAGCCTTGCCGGCAAGGTGCTCGACTATCTCTGGCACATCATTCTGCCGATAACGGCCATGGTGATAGGCTCCTTTGCCACAACGAGCCTTCTCACCAAGAATTCCTTTCTCGACGAGATCAAGAAGCAATATGTGGTGACGGCGCGCGCCAAAGGGCTTTCGGAGCGGCAGGTGCTTTATGGCCATGTCTTTCGCAACGCCATGCTCATCATCATTGCAGGTTTCCCCGGTGCCTTTATCGGCGCCTTTTTCACCGGCTCGCTGCTGATCGAGCAAATCTTCTCGCTGGACGGGCTCGGGCTTCTCTCTTTTGAAAGCATCGTCAATCGCGACTATCCGGTCGTCTTTGCGACGCTTTATATCTTCGGCCTGCTTGGCCTTGTGATGACGCTGATCAGCGACCTTGCCTATACATGGGTCGATCCGCGCATCGACTTCGAGACCAGGGAGGTCTGAGATGCGGCTTCCCTTTCTGAGCTTCCCGCTTCCCGGCTCCGGTCGCCGCCCGATGAGCCCGATCAATCAGCGGCGCTGGCGGAACTTCAAAGCGAACAAGCGCGGTTTCTGGAGCCTCTGGCTTTTCGCTGCGCTTTTCTTCCTCTCGCTCTTTGCTGAGTTCATTGCGAATGACAAGCCGCTCTTCCTCACCTATCAGGGCGAGGTCTATTTCCCCGTTCTCGTCTCCTACCCGGAAACAACCTTTGGCGGCGATTTTGAGACGGAAGCGGATTATCGCGATCCTTATGTGAAAGATCTCATTCGCGAAGCGGGCGGCGTCATGGTCTGGCCGCTCATCGAATATTCCTATCAGACGATCAACCTCAACCGTCGCGCGCCTGCCCCGCCCTCTGCCGATAACTGGCTCGGCACGGACGATCAGGGACGCGATGTAACGGCGCGGCTGATCTATGGTTTCCGCATATCTGTTCTTTTCGGGCTGATCCTCACGCTTTTCTCTTCTGTCATCGGCGTGGCGGCGGGTGCGGTGCAGGGATATTTCGGTGGCTGGACAGACCTTCTCTTCCAGCGCTTCATCGAAATATGGACGAGCGTGCCGCAGCTTTATCTGCTCATCATCATCGCTTCCATCATCGAGCCGAATTTCTGGATTTTGCTCGGCATATTGCTGCTCTTTTCATGGGTGGCGCTTGTGGGCGTGGTGCGAGCGGAGTTTCTGCGGGCGCGCAATTTTGAATATGTGAATGCGGCGCGCGCGATGGGGCTTTCCAATGGCCGCATCATGTTCCGGCACTTGCTGCCCAATGCGATGGTGGCGACGCTGACCTTCATGCCCTTCATTCTAAATGCCTCGATCACGACACTGACCTCGCTCGACTTTCTAGGCTTCGGCCTGCCGCCCGGTTCGCCCTCGCTTGGCGAGCTGCTGCAACAGGGTAAGGCGAACCTTCAGGCGCCCTGGCTTGGCCTTACCGGCTTTTTCTCCATCGCCATCATGCTCAGCCTTCTCATCTTTGTCGGCGAAGCGGTGCGCGACGCCTTTGATCCGCGCAAGGTGCTGCAATGAGTGCGCCGCTTGTCGATGTCCGCGACCTCTCGGTTGCCTTCAACGCCGATGGAAAGGAGGTGCTGGCCGTTGACCGCATCTCCTTCAACATCAAGCCGGGGGAGACGGTGGCGCTGGTGGGCGAGTCGGGCTCCGGAAAATCTGTCTCCGCGCTCTCGATCATGCAGCTTCTTTCCTATCCGCAGGCATCGCACCCTTCGGGCGAGATCATTTTCGAGGGGAAAAATCTTGTCGGCGCAGGCGAGAAAACAATGCGGAGTATTCGCGGCAACAAGATCACCATGGTCTTTCAGGAGCCGCTGACCTCGCTCAACCCGCTCCACACGATTGAGCAGCAGGTGGGCGAGGTGCTGATCGAGCATAAGGGGATGCGCGGCCCTGCCGTGCGGGCGCGCGTGCTGGAACTTCTCACCCGCGTCGGCATTCCCGATCCGCAGGAAAGGCTCGACGCCTATCCGCATCAGCTTTCCGGCGGGCAACGCCAGCGCGTGATGATTGCCATGGCGCTTGCCAATGAGCCGCAGCTTCTGATTGCGGACGAGCCCACCACCGCACTCGACGTGACAGTACAGGCGCAGATATTGAAACTGCTGATGGACCTGAAGCGCGAGACAGGCATGGCGCTCCTTCTCATCACCCATGATCTCGGCATCGTCCGCAAGATGGCAGACCGCGTCTATGTGATGACGAAAGGCAAGGTCGTCGAGCATGGCACCGCGCGCGAAGTTTTCGCCGGGCCGAAGCATGAATATACGCAGCACCTTCTCGCTTCCGAGCCGAAGGGCCGCTCGCTTGGCGCGCCCTCGGACGGGCCGGTTGTTATGGAAGCGGACAATCTCAAAATCTGGTTCCCCATCCGGCGCGGTTTCATGCGGCGTGTCGTCGGCCATGTGAAGGCGGTGGACGGTATTTCGCTGAAGCTCCGGCGCGGTCGCACGCTGGGCGTTGTCGGTGAATCCGGTTCCGGCAAGACGACGCTCGGCCTTGCACTGATGCGGCTGATTTCGAGCGAGGGTGACATCCGTTTCGATGGTACGCTCATTCAGGGGCTGAAATCAAAAGAGATGCGGCCCCTTCGCCGCAACATGCAGATCGTGTTTCAGGACCCGTTCGGATCCCTAAGCCCGCGCATGTCTGTTTCGCAGATCGTGGGCGAAGGGCTTGAGGTGCAGCACCCGGAGATGAGTGCGGAGGAGCGGCGGGCCCGCGTTTCGGCGGCACTCGAGGAAGTGGGCCTTCAGCCGGACATGCAGGACCGCTATCCGCATGAGTTTTCCGGCGGGCAGCGCCAACGCATCGCCATTGCACGGGCGATGGCGCTGAAGCCGCGCTTTGTCATGCTGGATGAGCCGACCAGCGCGCTTGATATGTCGGTACAGGCGCAGATTGTCGATCTCCTGCGCGAACTGCAGCGCAAGCATGATCTTGCCTATCTCTTCATCAGCCATGACCTCAAGGTCGTGCGTGCGCTGGCAGACGATATCATCGTGATGAAGGGCGGCAAGGTGGTGGAAGCGGGAAGCGCGGATGACATTTTTGATCGCCCGCAAACCGACTACACAAAGGCGCTGATGGCAGCGGCCTTCGACCTTGAGGCGGCGCCCGAAAATATTGTCTCGGAATAGTTATCGGCGCGGCAGGCGCTTGATGCTGGTGACATGGCCCGATGGCGAACGGGCAATGCGCGTTAGTGCCGTATCGAGTCCTTCCACCGCCACGCGCATATGGAAGGCATTGGCGTGCAGAAGATGGCGGCTGTCCACCATGATGCCGACATGGCCTTTCCAGAAAACAAGATCGCCGCGCTCAAGCGCGGTGAAGTCGATGGGCTCGGGCAGCGCCTCACCCAGCGTTGCTTCCTGCATGTCGGTATCGCGAAGCGACGAGATGCCCGCGCGCTCCAGCGCCATCTGCACAAGGCCGGAGCAATCAAGCCCCATACTGTCGCGCCCGCCCCAGAGATAGGGCACGCCGATAAACTCTTCCGCCACGGCCACGAAATCACGCGCATGGGTTTCAATGGGGGCGAGGTGGTTGGTGAAGACCCAGCCGCCACCATCAATCTCGCTGAAATTATCCTTCGCGCCCGTGACACGCAGTTTTGCGTTCATGGAAAGCGGCGTAGCGGGCCGGGTTTTCAGATCGGGCTTCGGATAGATAAAGGTGCGCAGCGCCGCGACACTGTGCGTTGAAGCAGCAGGGCGCGCGGCGAGCGATTTCGCATCGACATAGCCGACATAATCATCAAGCACCGCCTGCCCCCAGGCCCAGCCATTCCGCTCATCATAGACGCGGAACACCTCACCGAAGAGAAGCTGCGTATCCATCGGTGCGTCGGGTTCCGGGGCGCGCAGAAGCGGCAGGTTCGGCACGGCGACGCGCCTGTCCACGCCTTCGACGAAACGCTCGGCCTTTACCTCACCGCGCAGATGAGCCGCCGCGATATCTTCCCGATAGGGATTGAGACGACGATCCGGCGCGCGCGTAGGTGTCATGCAACAAGGCCTCGCGCAGAACGCATGATGATCTCTGCGAAATCTTGCATGAAGGCTGCCCCTTTCGCCGTGCGCTGCACGAGAACATTGCGGCGGTCGGCTTCATCGCGCATCCGTTTCAGAAGATCAAGCCCGCCCAGCGTGTCGAGCGCGCGCGTGATGGCAGGCTTCGAAACACCAAGCGCGGCGGCAAGGCCTCTCACGGTATGTGGCGGCGGATCGAGATAGACAATGAACATGATCGCCAATTGCCGGGATGAAAGATCCGGCCCTTCTCTGCGAACCGATTGAAGCACCACATCATGCCAGAGCGACAGGACCTGGACAGGTTTCAGCGCCTCCGCTCCAGACGGTAAAATTTCCGGCATGGCGTCCCCCCAACGCTGCTCCGAAGATGCCCCACCCCTACAGGGCCTGCTTCCAGTCTAGCGACGGACGCATGGCGGGCAAGTGTGCGAGAAAGTTCATCCGCCATATCGCCGCTTGAGAAGGTGATAAAGCGCGCGGATGCCCTGTGCCTCGCCCCCAGTGGGACGGCCGGGCTTCGGCTTCGGCGACCAGCCATAAATATCGAAATGGACATGCGCCCGCGCCTTTTCCACGAAGCGGCGCAGGAAAAGCGCTGCCGTGATGGAGCCGGCGAAAGGCCCATCTGACACATGGTTCACATCGGCGATCTTGCTCTCAAGCCATGAATCATAGGGCTTCCAGAGCGGCAGGCGCCAGAGCGGGTCGGACATGGCCTCTGCCGCAGCGGCGATCTCTCCGGCAAGCGCGTCGTCATCCGTGTAGAAGGGCGGCAGGTCCGGCCCCAGTGCCGTGCGCGCCGCGCCGGTGAGCGTTGCCATATCGATGATGAGATCGGGCGCTTCGCTGTCTGCTTCCGCCAGCGCGTCGGCAAGGACGAGGCGGCCTTCCGCATCCGTATTGCCGATTTCGACCGTGATGCCCTTGCGGCTTGGCAGCACATCGCCGGGGCGGAAAGCATTACCCGATACGCTGTTTTCGACGGCGGAGATAAGAAGGCGCAGCCTGATATCGAGCTTTGCCTCCATCAGCATCTGGGCGAGAGCGAGCACGGAGGCAGCGCCGCCCATATCCTTTTTCATCAGCAGCATGGCGCTTGAGGGCTTTATGTCGAGGCCGCCCGTATCAAAGCAGACGCCCTTGCCGACCAGCGTGACCTTTGGCGCATCGGTCCGGCCCCAGCGCATGTCGATGAGCCGCGGCGCAACGGCGGCCGCGCGGCCAACGGCGTGCACCATCGGATAGTTTTCCTTAAGAAGCGCCTCGCCCTCAATGGTGCTGAACTCCGCGCCATGCGCTTCCGCCACTTTCGCGGCAGCAGCGGCAAGATCGGCGGGGCTCATATCATTTGGCGGCGTGTTGATGAGATCGCGCACAAGGAAGGTTGCCCGGGCAAGGCGGCTTACTTCTTCACCATCCACCCCTTCCGGCAGCATGAGGCGCGGCCATTCGCGTGCCGAGCCTGAATAGCGGGTGAAACGATAGGTGCCGAGTGCATAGCCGAAAGCGGCCTTCGCAGGGTCGCCTGAAAAGGCTCCGGCAAAGCGATAGTCACCAAGCGGAAGGGCAGGCGGCAATGCGCCGGTGACAAAGGGGTCCGACCCGTCGCCAAGGCCGAGCAACACGCCGGAAAGCCCGCCTGCGCCATCCGGCAGAAGCAGCACCTTGCCGGCCTCCCCCTTGAAACC